>NZ_CP141179.1:3985000-4189217 GCF_035599575.1 Roseovarius sp. Pro17 | reverse complement strand
GCGTCTGTGCTTTCGCGGCTATGTCGTTTCGGTTCCACACCAAGCCTGTAAGCTCAGCGCAATCGTCGCCACCCACGACCAGAAGACACACCCAAACAATCCCTCTGAACGCATGTTCAGAAGACGCGCTCGCCACGACCGGCGAACGCAAATATCAAAACGATAGTCACGATAGAGCAGGAGTCAGGCCCTGCTCTGTCGCGAACATCGTCGGTGTGCTTTATTTGGACATGCCGGGTTTAACCCGAAAGTTCCCTGCAACATGACCCCCCAAAGGCCCGTCACCGGAATCAGCCTGTCCCCCCAAGCGTGAATCGCAAGGCCAAGATAGCAAGTCGGCGCGCGGCCCGGCAACCGATCTTATTCCTTGACTCTGATTTTGCATGAAAAGAATCTGCGCGGCCCGATTGCCTCGAAAAAATGCAAAAGGCGCCCCAAAAAGGGCGCCTTTTTGTTTAGCGTTAACAGTTTATTAAGCTTGTCCGAGTGCCTTCACGCGGCTCGACAGGCGCGACATCTTGCGCGCGGCCGTATTCTTGTGAAAGACGCCTTTGGTGACGCCGCGCATCAGCTCGGGCTGGGCTGCGCGCAGGGCTGCGGTGGCCGAATCCTTGTCGCCCGAGGCGATAGCCTCTTCGACCTTGCGAAGTTGGGTGCGAATGCGCGAACGGCGGGCCTTGTTGACGGCCAGGCGCGTCTCGTTCTGACGCGCGCGTTTTTTTGACTGAGGCGTATTTGCCATGAGAATCGTATCCTTGATCTGGTTCGGTATCAAATTTCTAAGCGGATTACGCCAAACCCAAGCCTCCGGGCGGACCGAAGATGATTCTTGCCAGAGCGGGCATCACGCGCATGTATGACGGCGGTCTATAATCTGGCGCGCTGCCCGATGCAACCGTGTTGTGACGCGCGGCGCATCTGCGCGCCGCCGCGCCTATTTGTCGCGAAACTGCGCCTGTCGCTTTTCCTTGAACGCGGCCATGCCCTCGGACTGGTCCTCAGTGGCAAAGAGCGAATGGAACACGCGCCGCTCGAACAAGAGGCCCTCCTGCAGCGTGGTCTCGTAGCTGCGATTGACCGCTTCCTTGACCGCCATGACCGAAATCATGGATTTCTCGGCGATCTTGGCCGCAGCGCTGCGCGCCTCTTCCCTCAGCTTTTTCACCGGCACAACGCGGCTGACCAGCCCCGAACGCTCGGCCTCTTGGGCGTCCATGAAACGGCCCGTCAGGTTCATGTCCATCGCCTTGGACTTGCCGATGAAACGGGTCAGGCGCTGCGATCCACCAAGTCCTGCCATGATCCCGAGATTGATCTCAGGCTGGCCAAACTTGGCGGTCTCCGACGCGATGATGAAATCGCACATCATCGCCAATTCGCATCCACCGCCCAGCACATAGCCCGACACGGCAGCGATGATCGGCTTGCGGATGCGGGTGATCGCGTCGTGCTGCGCGCCAAAGAAATCCTCGGATGACATTTCGACGAAGGTCTTGTCGGCCATCATCTTGACGTCGGCCCCGGCCGCGAACGCCTTGTCTGAGCCGGTCAACACGATGCAGCGCACCTTGTCGTTTACCTCCGCCTCCTGAAGCGCACTCACCAATTCGCCCAGCAACTGCTCGTTCAGCGCATTAAGGGCGTCGGGGCGGTTGAGGGTGATTTGCGCGACGTGGTCTTCTACTTCGACGATGATCGTCTCATAGGCCATGAAATATGCTTTCGCTTGTTTCTGTCAGACGGGCAGTCTTACCACCCCGGCAGGACGGATCAACCTATCTTTGACATCTGCCGCAGTAGAAGCTGGAGCGGCCCGCCTGCACGATCCGTCCGACCACGCCGTCGCAACCCTCGCGCCTGCATGGCTGTCCCTCGCGGCCATAAACGTCAAAACTGTGCTGGAAGTAGCCCAATTCGCCATCGGCCTGCCGGAAATCGCGCAGTGAAGACCCGCCCGCCTCAATCGCGTCGCGCAGCACGTCCCTGATTATGGGCACAAGTGCCGCGGTGCGCCGTGCGCTGATATGTCCCGCCTTACGGCGCGGCGAGATGCCGGCGCGGAACAGCGTCTCGCACACATATATATTGCCTAGGCCCGCAACGAGGCGCTGGTCCAACAGCGCCGATTTGATCGGGGTGTTGCGCCCGGCCAGCGCGCTGGCCAGATACCCCTCATCAAAGTGGTTGCCCAACGGCTCCGGCCCCAGCTTGGCCAGTAACGCGTGGTCAGCGGCGCCCACAGTCGCAAACAGGTCCATCGCACCAAAACGGCGTGGATCGTTGAATGTGATGCGCGCACCGTGTTCCATATGTAGCACGACATGATCGTGCTTTTCCGTCGCGGGATGGTTGTGCACGAACTGCCCTGTGTTGCCGGGGGCGGAACTGCCGTTTGACGAATCTCCCGAAATTAACATGCGCCCCGACATGCCCAGATGGATTAATAGCGTCTCGCCTGACTCCAGATCGACGAGGATGTATTTCGAGCGCCGCCGCAGGCCCAACACCTTTTGCCCACTCAGCCGCGCCGCCATGTCAGGCGGAAACGGCCAGCGCAGACCCTCGCGATTAACGTCGGCGCGCGTGATCACAGCGCCCTCCATCACGGGGGCAAGCCCGCGGCGAACCGTCTCAACTTCGGGTAATTCGGGCATGTCTCGGCCTCTCGCTACAGCGCCGCATTGTGTCCGCAGCACAGCGCCCTATAACAAGGGGCTGAACCGGCGCAAGGCAAGAGCGATGAGCGACAAAACTACCCATTTCGGATTTCAGGACATTCCCGAGGATGAAAAGGCGGGCCGCGTGCGCGGAGTCTTTGGCTCGGTTGCCAGCAAATATGATGTAATGAACGACGTGATGAGCATGGGGATTCACCGCGTCTGGAAGGATGCGATGATGGACTGGCTGGCGCCGCGCCCCGGTCAACGCCTGCTGGATGTTGCGGGTGGGACGGGCGACATCGCATTCCGGTTCCTGAAACGCGCGGGCAGCGGCCACGCCACGGTGCTGGACCTGACCGAACCAATGCTGATCGAGGGCCGCAAACGCGCCGAGGCCGAGGCGATGGCAGGTAGTCTGGATTGGGTCGTGGGCGATGCGATGGCACTGCCCTTCGATGACAACAGCTTTGACGTCTATACGATCAGCTTCGGCATCAGAAACGTCACTCGCCCGCAGGAGGCGCTGAGCGAGGCATACCGCGTGCTGCGTCCCGGCGGGCGGCTGATGATACTGGAGTTTAGCCAGATCCCGAACGACATGATGCAAAAGGTCTACGATCTCTACAGCTTCAATATCATTCCGCGCTTGGGGCAGGCGATTGCAGGTGATCGCGACAGCTATCAATACCTCGTTGAATCTATTCGACAGTTCCCCGATCAGGACACATTCCTGAACATGGTGAAGCAGGCCGGGTTCGGCAACGCCAAACACCGCAACCTGAGCATGGGCATCGCCTGCCTGCACTCGGGCTGGAAGCTGTAGCGCCATGCGCGGTCCGCACAACATCATCCGCCTGATCCGCACCGGCGCCACGCTGGAGCGGACCGGCGCGATGGCCGTCGTGATGGACGCATTGGATGCGCCGCCGCTGGTGCGCACGACCCTGCGGTTCATCGCGTGGCCCTTCAAATGGCTGGGCGCCAAGGGTGATCCCGCCATGCCGCCTGCCACCCGTGCGCTGACCGCGCTGGGGCCGGCATATATCAAATTCGGCCAGATTCTGTCGACGCGACCCGACCTTGTGGGTGACGATCTGGCGGCACAAATGCGCGTCTTGCAGGACAAGCTGCCGCCGTTTCCAATAGAGGTCGCCAAAGCCAGCATCCAATCCGAGTTGGGCGCGCCGGTCGAGGTGCTGTTTGACGATTTCAGCCCGCCCGTCGCCGCCGCCTCTATCGCGCAGGTCCACAAGGCGCGTCTGCGAGATACCGGCGATGCGGTCGCGATCAAGGTGCTGCGCCCCGGCATCGAGCGCGCCTTTCGTGTCGATATCGACGCCTTCTATTTTGCCGCCAACGTGATTGAGCGGCTGTCGCCATCGTCCCGCCGCCTGCGCCCCACCGACGTAATCGCCCATTTCGAAGGCGTTGTCATGGGCGAACTGGACCTGCGGCTGGAGGCATCCTCAGCGTCGGAATTCGCGGCCAATACCAAGGACGACACTGGCTTTCAGTTGCCGGGTATCAAGTGGGATCTGTCCAGCCGCCGCGTGATGACGATGGAATGGGCCGACGGCGCGCCGCTGGGCGACAACGATGCCATCGACGCGGCTGGCCATGACCGCGTGATCCTCGGCGACCGGGTGCTTCAACTTTTTCTCAGTCATGCGCTGCGCGACGGGTATTTCCACGCCGACATGCATCAGGGCAATCTCAAGGTTGCGCCGAACGGCGATGTCATCGCTTATGATTTCGGCATTATGGGGCATATCGACGAGTACACCCGTCGTGTTTATGCCGAGATTATCTATGGCTTTATCAAACGCGACTATCGCCGCGTCGCCGAAGTACATTTCGAGGCCGGATATGTGCCACGCGACCGCGACGTGGACGAGTTCGCCCGCGCCCTGCGCGCGGTGGGCGAGCCGATTTTTGGCATGGATGCCAGCCGCATCAGCATGGGAAGTCTGCTAAGCTACCTTTTCGAAGTAACCGAGCGGTTCGGCATGGAAACGCGTACCGAGTTAATCCTGTTGCAGCGCACCATGGTGGTCGTCGAAGGCGTCGCGCGCTCACTGAACCCGCAGATCAACATCTGGCAGGTCGCCAAACCCGTAGTCGAGGACTACATCCGTCAGAGCCTTGGCCCGCGAGCCATAGCGCAAAGCCTAGGCAAGACGCTGATGGTACTTGCCCGCTTTGGCCCGCGCCTACCTCAGTTGGTCGAGACGGCGATCATGCGTAGCGCGGCAACACCAACTCCGCAGCCGCCCCACCGCAGCCGTCGCGATCTGGCGCTATGGGGTTTGGGCGGAGTAATTGGAGGCGGCGCGCTGGTGATCATCGTGACGCATTTCGCGTGACACCCCCTGCCCCGGCATCGCGAAACACATAGCGCGAGGAAAGCAGGCGATGCCGGGTTGATACCTCTATTGGTTCGCTTTTCACCAGCGGAATGCCCAGCAAAATCGCGCGCCGCATGAGGGACCCATTTGAGTTGCAAGCAGTCCATCGCCGCCGCAATAGCCACCCTTCTGCCCAGCGCAGATGGCTGAATGCCAACGCACAGACCGCTGAACGAACACCTCATCATCCGGACCCTGCGCTAAAGCGTTTCGAATTCAAGCTGTGTCTCAACCTAAACTCGAAACGCATTAATTGCGGCCTACCCATTGAGACGCAGATCATTAGCGCCAGCGTCGCTTTGCAATGTCATACATACACAGCCCCAAAATACAAAAAGGCGGCCCATCGGATCGCGTTTCAAGTTACATCGCACGCAAATGCAATACAAATTCAGAAGTCGTTGCAGCAGTCGATCGCCGCGATGGTGCTGATACCAACAGCTATGCCGTCTGAGACCAGAGCGGCGAAACCGTCATCGCGACTGGCGAGGAAACGAGTGGATCGGCGTTCACATTCTGTGCGGCGACGGGCGCAGCGGCGACTGCGAGAGTCGAAATCTTCTTCGATATGTCTGCCAGCCTATGTTTCAAGATATGCATTGGGCATACATTTCCACGTCAACTAAGCGAAAGCATCGCATAGTTGACGTGGAAAACTGCTTTCTACAGACTTCCCTATAACTTGATTGCTTTCACCGGCTCCGGCTGGCGCTCACTCAAGCGGTTAATTTCGCATCCCATCCAAGCGAGCAGATGTTGCGGATTTTTATAACTTTGTGGCACCAATGGGTCGGTTTGCATACCCTCCCTATCATGCCACCGACATCCATCTGAACGTTCAAGATGCATCAGGGTTGCGAAGCCCCAGAACGTCCGAGGCCGATACCTGCTGTCCGCCCGCCATGACGAGGACGGTCGCGCCACCTGACAGCCGCGCCTCGACGATGCGCGCCTGACTTTGGACCGGATCGCTACCCAGCACTTCGTCGTCTTGGAACGAATCCACTGAGATTGAGTAAATGCCCTCAGGTAGCTGATTTCCTGATCCATCACGGCCCGACCAGCTGTAATCCCCTCCTCGCGGCGGGACGTCCTGCTCCTGCACGATGCCGCCAACTTCATCCCGCACGACCAATCGGGCCAGATCGGTGCCCGGACGGGTCTTCAATGTCAGTGGTACGGCGGAACCGTCGAACGACACCGGCATTTCAGCACGGGCGGTCATGCCGACCCACCCCTGCAACTGCCCCATGCCCAGAACGCCCAACTGCGTGCCCAGCCCGGTCAGCAGGTCGTTGGTCCGGACCTGCTGCTCGACGGTCGAAAACGCGGCGAGTTGCGACGCGAACTCGGTCGAATCGACTGGATTCAGAGGATCCTGATTCTGCATCTGCGCCGTTAGCATTTTCAGGAAGGTCTCAAAGTCAGAATTAAGCGCAGTTGCGCCCTTGGCCGTCTGAGCCGGACCGCCTCTTGCGTCTGTGGGCGGCGATCCGATTGGCGGTGAAATAGCATCCATTTTTATGTCCTTTCTAGAGGCGAATATCGAGGCGATCGACTGGGACCGCAGGTGCGGGCGTAGCAATCATCGGCGAACCGGCTGACTCGGCTAATACAGTGGCCGGCGCTTCATCATGGCGCGCAGGGCCGTGCGGCCCGCCGTCTTGGGCGCTTTGCTCGCGGTCAAAGGTGAATTCGGTGCCGCCATACCCGAGGTCATGAAATTCCTGACCCAAAATATCGCTATGACGCCGCATCAGATCCAGGGTCTCTGTCCGTTCTGCAGCAACGTTGACGATCATTCCTGCGTCTGAATGCGACAGAGTGATCCGCACGCGGCCCAGTTCGGCGGGATTGAGAATAATGTCTATTGGACGATCGGCGGCCTTGGCCATCACGTCATGTATCTGGCCCGCAACATGTCGCGCGGTCTGTACCGACTGCGCCAGCGTCCCCAGATATCCGCGCGACTCAGGCATCAATGCGGACGCCATCCGCAGATCCCCCGGCACGGGCGAATCGGCAGTTTCATCATTCAGTCCGCCTGCTGCGTCGCCCTCCAGCGCAAAGACTTGGCTTGTGTCCACCGCAGCGGAAATGGGCCTTGTGCCAGTGACGGCGAAATACCCCGAGATCGGCGGCGTCGCTGGTCGCCCGGCAGATGAATAGGCATCTTGCATGGACGAAAACACATCCTGCTCAGGGACAGCTTCGCCCGCCGCCGAACGAATCGTCACCTGCATGTCTGTGGCAAGGCGCAGGTCCGTATCACCTGAGCGACCTTGCATAGCTTGGGCGGTTTGTCCCGGATCGGACACTTGCGTTTGATTCGACGGTATTGAGGGCTGTTGATGCTGCGAGCCGCCCGAATGCGCGCCGGACCGCAAGGCCAGTACATCTGATTCTGCCTCACCGCCGTTCGCCACGCGCATGCCAATCATGGTCTTCGTCACATTGTCGAGCGCGCTGGCGGAGGCGTCGGTCTTCGCGGCGCCTGCCAAAGTACCTGCCTCAGCTAGCGGCATGAAACCATCGTTGCCCTCTGGTGACATGAGTGCAGCATTCTTGACGTCGTTCAATAACGACGTGGTACGTTCAGTCGCGCCAGTTAACCCCAATGCGGGTTGTGCGTCATTCCCTGTCAGCCGATCCGCCACGAGTGCAGAACCATCCGCCCAGTGCTCGCCGTGCCCAATCTGCCCGGCCACGGGCATCGCCAAGCCGGCAAGTGCCACCTTTGGGGTTTCGCCGCGCGCTGCGCTTTGCAGCTTGGTCTCATTTGCGAAACTCTGCTCGCCCATGGCTATGGATTCGTTTGAAAATTGCCGATCTGGGCCACGCATTTCAGGACGCGTGGCCAGTGACACACCATTCTCACGGTGGCCAAGCAACTCTTGCCCGAGACCGAGGTAGGATTCTTCTTCCTCGTCCAGAAATTCAAATGAATCCGATTCGGATAAATTTTCGAACGCCACCACATCATCTGCGGCAGATCCAAGGTCGCCCTCCTCATCCTCAAGCCCAGCATTCCGGCGTGTGGAGCCATCTGGCTGGGAAATCGCAACCCGCGAGGGGACAGGAGGAGTGTCATCCTCTTTAAATAATTGAATAAAGTCCTGAAACGTCTTGGTCTTGCCATCTGCTGGCGCGGCGCTATTGCGGTCGGCAGATGACCCTCGCTGCGGCACATGGAGTGTGCGCGTTGCGGCGTCGGATGTCAGTGTAGTCAAAAAGCCCTGCATGGGTGCCTCCAGGAATTCTTCCGTCGAGAGGCATATTCGCAGATGCTGGTTACTGCTTCTTTACCGGTTTGCGATCAAATGCCACGGAGTTCGATCAATTCGAGGTATTCCTGTGACAGATTCTTTACCAATCTCTATGGCTGCACAGCCAAAAACACATGCAAAGCTGACGGCGATGAACAGCGCTCGCGAGGCTGCGCAAAAGTTGGAAGCGACATTTCTGGCCGAAATGCTTAAATCCGCCGGCTTCGGCAAAAGCGACGGTTTTGCCGGCGGCATCGGCGAAGATCAGTTCGCATCTTTCCAGCGACAGGCTTTGGCCGATGAAATGGTCAAATCCGGTGGGCTCGGCCTAGCCGATTCCTTCTACCAATCAATGATGGAGACGACGAATGACCCATGAAACCGCACAATCACTGATCGACCAGCTCGATTCGCTGCTGGACGATGAACGCTGCGCGCTGCTGGACGGCGATATTGAGGCCATCGGCGCGCTACTAAAGCGCAAGGAGGGGATTATCGACGCTATGAATGCCCAGAAGCCAAGCGATCAGGCGGACATGACCAAGGTGCAAGGCAAGGTGGTGCGCAATCAGGCGCTACTGGACGGTGCGCTACAGGGGATTCGCACGGTTGCCGGACGATTGGCGGCTCTGCGCAGGGTGCGCCGCACGCTCGAAACATACGACAAGACCGGGCGCAAATCCGCGATCTCGGACGTCATCGACCACAAGGTCGAAAAACGCGCCTGACATTGATTTGTCTAAAATGCCAATGACATAGGAGAGCCACCTTAGCATTCCCTTAGCACATATCACGTCATTCTGTACCTGCATCCGATGTGGATGGCGCAGCATCAGCACACAGCCTGCTGCACTTGTCAGAATGACGTCCAAAACCGCCTCCGCTTTGGAGGTGGGATATGTAATTGGCGCAAAGCGCCACAAGCCAAAGGAAAATGCTATGTCCAGAATTCTGACCAACAATAGCGCAATGGTTGCATTGCAAACCCTGAAATCGGTCAACAACAACCTGTCCAAGACGCAGGATATGATCTCGACCGGCAAGGAAATCGGCAAGGCCAAGGATAACTCGGCGATCTGGGCGATCTCCAAGGTGATGGAATCCGACGTAAGCGGCTTCAAGGCCGTGTCGAAATCTTTGGCTCTGGGCGAGTCGACCGTGGCCGTCGCCTCGGCCGGGGCCGAACAGATCACCGATATCCTCAAGGATATCAAGGAACGTATCGTCACGGCCACAGGTGAAAACGTCGATCACGCCAAGATTACTGCGGAAATCGCCGAGATGACCGCGCAGGTTAACGGCATCATCGAGGCATCGCAGTTCAACGGCACGAACCTGCTCAAGGCGGATGTCGACGGTAACGGCGCCACCAACCTTACCGTCACGTCGTCAATCGACCGCAGCGGCTCCTCAGGTGTCACGCGTGCTGATATTACTGTGGCAAGCGCCGATTTCGAGACTGCTCTAGATCTCAGTGATATCGACGTTTCTACCTCAGGCGACGCCGACAATTCCATCGCTCTGATCGAAGCCCATATCCAGACCGCAGTAAACGGCGCGGCGGCATTGGGTGCCTCGGCCAAGCGTATCTCCGACCAGGGTGACTTCGTCTCAAAATTGACGGACGCAATGAAGTCGGGCATCGGCGCCCTTGTCGACGCCGATATGGAAGAGACTTCGGCCCGTCTGCAGGCCCTTCAGGTGCAACAGCAGCTGTCGACACAGTCGCTGTCGATCGCCAATCAGGCGCCGCAGGCGCTCCTGTCGCTGTTCCGCGGGTAAACTTGTCAGGGGTGCCCCCACGGCACCCCTGATCCAACGTCCCTGATTTAGATTTCCAGAAGGATCAAACACGTGAATGCCATTCGCCAGGCGCAAAACGCCTATGGACAGACCAACCATCCGATCCGCACGACTCGTGGCACCGAATACGAGGCCGTCGCGCGCATCACGCATCGACTGAAGTCAGCTGCCGAGAGACAGCCGTTCAGCATGGTGGAACTCGCTGGCGCCGTGAACGAAAACCGCGAGCTATGGACTCTGTTCGCCACTCAGGTCGCCGATGGTGACAACCCCCTTCCCAAGGATCTTCGTGCGCGAATATTCTATCTGGCCGAGTTCACGACCCAGCACAGCCGCAAGGTTCTGGCGCGTCAGGCCGGAACCGATCCCCTAATTGAGATCAACACCGCCATCATGCGCGGTCTTCGCGACGGGAGTAATGCAAAATGAGTGGTCTGGTTTTGAAACTCGCCCCAAAGGAGCGCGTCCTGATCAATGGCGCAGTAGTCGAGAATGGCGACAAGCGCTCGCGACTTTCCATCGTAACGCCGCAGGCCAACATCCTCAGGCTGCGCGATGCGATTCATCCACATGAGGCTACGACACCGGTACGCCGCGTTTGCTATTCGGCCCAGCTGGTCTTGTCGGGTGACGCCGTTCCCGAAGAGGCGCGCCTGCCCCTTTTGCGACACATCGAAGAACTCAGCCAGGTCCTGATCGACACGGACAGCCGCACCCATCTGGCGCAAGCGACACAGGCCGTAATCGACGGGCAGTTCTACCAATGCCTAAAGGCGCTGCGCAGTCTGCTCCCTCGCGAAGACCGCCTGTTGGCGCGCAGCCTGCAATGACCTATCAGCCGATCGTTCCGGCGGGCGGCCTGATCGGCTGGAGTTTTCTGTCCCGCACGCTGGGCCAGCAAACCGACGCCTTTTCGAAAAGCCCCGAGATCAGCCGCGACACCGAGTATTTTGAAAAGAACATCAAAAACGCACACACTGCCGAGGATCTCGTCTCGGATCGGCGCTTGATGCGGGTCGCCCTCGGCGCATTCGGACTCGAGGCCGATTTGAACAGCAAGGCGTTTGTTCAGAAGATCCTCGAAGGCGGCACGCAGGACACCGGTGCCTTGGCGACCAAGCTATCAGATGAGCGTTATCGCGACTTCGCCAAAGCCTTTGGTTTCGGCAATACCGGCGGCGCACGCACGGGCAGCAAAAGCTGGGCGCGCGACATCGTTGCCAAGTTTCGCAGGCAGCAATTTGAGGTCTCCGTCGGGAACCAGGACCAGAGCATGCGACTGGCAATGGATGCCAAGCGCAACATGCCCGAAATCGCCAGCATTGATGGCAAGAACGAGACGCGCTGGCTCAAGATCATGGGCAACCCGCCCCTGCGACAGGTGTTCGAGACGGCGCTTGGCCTGCCGGCCAGCTTTGCGCAGGCCGATCTAGATACTCAAATCGCCGAGTTTTCTGACCGTGCAAACAGGCAACTCGGACTTGGCGATCTACGCGATCTCGCCAACGAGGACGCTCAGGATGCGCTGATCGAGCGCTTTTTACTGCGCGATCAGGTCAAATCCTTCTCACTGCAATCCTCCGGTTCGATCGCACTCACGCTTTTGCAATCCGCACCTAGGCGGTTCTAACGCCGCCCGGTCCGGCGGATCCAAGCATCGCGGTCTCCAAAGTTTACCAAAGCTCGGCCCGCGAATTGGCGCGGCCTAGCCCTCAGCGCGCAGGGATTGCGGGCACACGTCCCCCGACGGTACGAAAGGCCCCGGTGCGGGCAGGAACGGCGCCGGGCGCTTCGTTCGCTTTGCGGGGTGCCTGTGGTGACGCGGTGCGCCCACCAGCTTGAGTCGATTCCGCACGGCGCAGGATCAATGCGAGGCGGTCAAAGCTGTTCTTTGTGCTGCCTTGCTCATCCTCTCCTAGGTATCGATCCAGCTCGGGCCAGGCCCGAACCGCAATGTCCAGCTCCGGGTCGCTACCGCTGGCGTAGAGGCCTGCGCGAATCATCGTTTCGGAACGGTCATAAGCCCCCATGAGTTTGCGCGCCCGGCGCAGCAGATCGTTTTCCTCATCCGAAGCGGCCCGCGGCAGGCTACGCGACACTGAGCGCAGCAGGTCTATCGCTGGGTAGCGCCCCCGCTCGGCTATGGATCGGTCCATCACAACATGGCCGTCCAGCACGCCACGCAGAATATCTGCCACCGGCTCGTCCATATCGGATCCGGCCACGAGAACGCTGAAAAGGCCCGTAATACTGCCCTGTCCTTCGACGCCTGGTCCCGCCCGCTCACACAGCGACATGATCATGTGTGCGGTCGACGCGGGATAACCGCGCAGGCTGGGCATCTCGCCTGCTGCAGTCGCGACCTCACGATGCGCTTCGGCAAAGCGTGTGATCGAATCAGCCAGCAACAGCACCTCTAGACCTTGATCGCGAAAATGCTCAGCGACAGCCATCGCGGTCCACGCACATCGACGACGCACCAGCGGCGAGCGATCCGAGGTCGCGGCCACAATAACTGATCGCGCCATGCCTTCCGGGCCCAGCACGTTCTCGATGAAATCGCGCAACTCGCGCCCACGCTCACCGATCATTGCGAATACGACCACATCAGCCTGCATGTTGCGCCCCAGATGCCCCAAAAGACTGGATTTTCCGACGCCGGATCCCGCGAAAAGGCCGATTCGCTGACCGCGCACGATCGGCAGGAACGTGTTGAATACGGCCATTCCCGTCTCAAGCCGAGCGCCCAACGCCTGACGCTGAGCCGGAGGGGGCGGGTCGGCGCGCAGCGCCCGCTCCTGCGTGCCAGGCAACAGGGGGCGCCCGTCAATGGGCTGGCCGAACGGGTCGATCACACGTCCAATCCACGAGTTCGAAGGCGCGATCGCACCCGCATCCCGCAGCGACGTGCGATCGCCCAAGGACACCCCGATCGGCGCATCGTCGGGCAGCATGACGACATGGCTCTGCGCCAATTGCAGAACCTCGCCCCACAGCTCGGAGCCGTCGCGGCGCACAACGCGTAGCCGGTCGCCCAGTCTGGCAACGCCGGACAATCCTGCAATTTCCAGCGTCGCGCCCGCGACAGCGGCAACGCGGCCGATTGCGTGAACCGCGTTCAGCCTGTCGATCTCTGCGCCAAGGCAGGTCAGATCATTTGTGCTCATCGAACTCTCCAAAAATCTTCTGAAAACAATTTCTAAAGGAATCACGGTTAATCCTAGGTTGAAGACGACACGAAAGAGGTGGAGGAATGTTCGAAAAGCTTCAGATTTTCCGCATGGCCCATGCGATGGCTCAGCATGCGGGCGCACGTCAGTCCGTACTGGCGCGCAACATGGCTAATGCAGACACGCCCGGCTATGCCGCGCGTGATGTCGCACCTTTTGCCGAAACGTATCGCAATGATGCGGGATTCGCGCCACGCACCACGCGGCCCGGTCACATGAGCGAATCGGCAGGTGGGCACGCGGTCGAAATTCGCGATGCATCGCGCGGACAGACGGATCCCAATGGCAATTCCGTCTCACTTGAAACCGAAATGCTCAAAGCCGTCGACACCAAACGCCAGCATGATCGCGCGCTGGCCATCTACAAGTCGTCCCTCACCGTGCTGCGCGCCGCAACCGGCCGCCGCTAAAGGAGATATGTCATGAGTGATTTTTCCGACTCCCTATCGCTATCTTCGTCAGGGCTGCGGGCGCAATCCGCGCGCCTGCGCCACGTGTCCGAGAATATCGCGAACAACGACACGCCCGGCTATCGGCGCAAGACCGTGCCCTTCGAAACGGTGATGCACGGGCAAACGCCCGGCGCAGTCGAGACTGGTCGCGTCCATCTTGATCAAAGCGAGTTGGAGCAGATTTACGACCCATCCCATCCGATGGCGGATGAGGCCGGCAATTACTCCGGTTCGAACGTCGAGTTGGTGATTGAGATTGCGGACGCCCGTGAGGCGCAGCGCAGCTATGAGGCGAACCTCAAGATGTTCGATCAGGCACGGCAGATGTCGTCCAGCCTGATGGATCTTTTGCGCCGATGATTCGACTCGA
Source organism: Roseovarius sp. Pro17 (assembly GCF_035599575.1). Lineage (NCBI taxonomy): Bacteria > Pseudomonadati > Pseudomonadota > Alphaproteobacteria > Rhodobacterales > Roseobacteraceae > Roseovarius > Roseovarius sp. Pro17. The sequence continues at coordinate 4,175,031 of NZ_CP141179.1, read as the reverse complement.
ACCTAACTATCCCCCTAATTGAAAGGACTTCCAGAATGGAACTCAGTGCCCTTAGCTCCGCCGGTAAATACGCCGCAGCCCGTCCCGCGACCGAACCGGGCGCCAATGGTGGCCCCGCCCAACTCGCCACCGATCTAGTGCGCGATTTCGCAGCCACCCTCCAAGAAAGCGAAGCCACGGCAACGGCCGCAATGACTAGCGGCGCTGATCCACACGCTTTGGTCCAAGCCCTCGCCCAGACCGAACTGGCGATCGAGACGGCCGTAAGCGTCCGCGACAAGGTGGTCGAGGCGTACCAGGAAATCCTGCGTATGCCGGTCTGAGCCAATGCATAACGAAGTGATTTTCTACGACACGCTCCGGCAGGGACTATGGGTGGCCGTCGTCATCTCGATTCCGATCCTGACCGTCGCGCTGCTGGCGGGTCTGACCGTGGGCCTCTTTCAGGCGCTCACGTCGATCCAGGAAATGACGCTGACGTTCGTTCCCAAGCTGGCGGCGATCATCGCCGTCTTCTGGATCTCGATGGGCTTCATGACCACGACGCTCGTGTCGTTCTTTCAGGACCGGCTGATACCGCTGATCATAGGAGGCTGACCATGGAAAATGCAGGCTATACGACCCTCACGCGCCAAACAGGCTTGATGCGCGAAATGCAGGTGGTCGCCAACAATATCGCCAACGCTGCGACCACCGGCTATCGGCAAGAAGGGCTGATCTTCGCCGAGCATATCATTCGCATGGAGGACGGGCCGTCCCTGTCGATGGCCACGGCGAACGTGCGTAACACGTCGATGCTGCAAGGGGCGATCACACAGACCGGCGGCACTCTGGACTTCGCGGTCGAGGGCGATGGATTCTTTCTGATCGAAACGCCCGCTGGCGAGCGACTGACGCGCGCGGGCAGCTTTTCGGTTTCGGCGGAGGGCGATATGGTCACGAATGATGGCTACCGCGTGCTCGACGCAGGCGGTGCGCCGGTTTTCATTCCGCCGGATGCCGCCAATCTGGCCGTCTCACCGGACGGCACTATCAGCGATGATGGCCGCCCGCTGGCGCAGATGGGCCTGGTCCAGCCACTGGATCGCATCGGCCTCATCCGCGAGGACGGCGTCATGTTTCGCTCGGACGCGGGCTACGAACCCGCGCCGAACGGGCGCATTCTGCAAGGTTTTCTCGAGGGGGCCAATGTCGATCCAATCGGCCAGGTTGCCCGAATGATCGAGATCCAGCGCGCCTACGAAATGGGCCAAAGCTTCCTCGAAAGCGAGAACAAGCGCATCCGCACCGCGATGCAGACCTTTATTCAATCCAGATAGGAGACACCATATGCGTGCCCTGAAAATCGCTGCCACCGGTATGGCGGCTCAACAAATGCGGGTCGAGACGATCTCGAACAACCTCGCGAACATGTCGACCACAGGCTACAATGCGCGTCGCGCCGAGTTCGCCGATCTGCATTATCAACAGCTTAGCCGACCGGGCAGCGTCAGCGCCGCCGACGGCACGGTTCTGCCGACGGGGGTTCAACTGGGCCTTGGCGTGCGGCCGGCCGCTGTGTCGGTTCATCTCGCGCAGGGCTCTCTTTCGGCGACGAATGGCGATCTCGACGTGGCCATTGACGGCAACGGCTATCTGGAGGTGCAGCTACCCTCCGGCGATATCGGCTATACGCGCGACGGGGCGCTGAAACGCTCGGCGGACGGTGTGATTGTCACTTCCGACGGGTTCCCGGTCGCGCCTGAAATCGTGATCCCCGACGACGCACGCAGTATTTCGATCAACGGCGAGGGCGAAGTCTACGCCTATTTTCAGAACACCGCCGAGGCGCAGTTACTGGGCCAGTTCACCCTTGCCAATTTCACCAACCCCAAAGGGCTGGAGGCGCGCGGCAGCAACCTCTTTACCGAGACCGAAGCCTCCGGCCCTGCGCTCAGCACCACGCCCGGGCAAGATGGGCTGGGCACCCTGCGGCAAGGGTATCTTGAGGATAGTTCGGTCGATCCGGTCCGCGAAGTGACTGAACTGATCGAGGCACAGCGCGGGTATGAGCTGAATTCCAAGGTGATTTCAGCCGCCGATCAGATGCTCGGCGCAACGGTACAGGTGCGCTGATGCGGATCATCGCCCTGATAGGCTGCCTCATGGCCGCCCCCGCCGCCGCCGACACTGTGCTGGCCGCGCGCACGATCCGCGCACAAAGCCTGATCACTGCGCAGGATCTGGTAGTCAAAAATGTCGACGTGATCGGCGCCATCTCGGATCCTGCGCTGATCGCGGGTCAGGAGGCGCGCGTCGCGCTATACGCGGGACGCCCCATCCGGCCCGGCGATGTTGGCCCGCCCGCCTTGGTCGAGCGCAATCAAATCATCGCGCTGATCTATGACCGCTCCGGCCTCAGTATCACTGCCGAGGGGCGGTCACTGTCGCGCGCCGGTCCCGGAGAGACGGTGCGCGTGATGAACATGTCCTCGCGAATTACCGTTTCCGGGCAAGTCCAGCCCGACGGCCGCGTTTTCGTATCCCAATAGGAGGCCCACTCATGCGCCCATATCTCGCCAGTTTTTGTCTGATCCTTGGGGTCGCCGCTTGCGGGCGCGCCGGCCATATCGGCAAGGCGCCCGAATTCTCGCCCATCGCAGACTCGCCCGAGCAGGCCGCGATGTTCAGTCCCGGCCTGCCGGACACCACTACCTATCGCCGCAGCGCCGATCAGGCGTCTCTTTGGGCGGCAGGGCAGCGATCGCTGCTTGGTGATCGGCGCGCGATGAAGCGCGGCGATATCCTGACCGTTGTCATAGAAATCGACGACGAGGCCGAGATTTCGAATTCGTCCTCCCGCTCGCGCTCGGGCTCGGGCTCGGAAAGTCTGGGGTTTCCCAGCTGTTTGGCCTGCCCCAGCGCTTGGGTCAAAAACTGCCCGAAGGCGCCAGTCTGGCCGATGCAGTGTCGATTAACTCGGCCAGCAAGTCTGGCGGTGACGGATCGGTCAGCCGCCGCGAGGAACTGACATTGCGCGTCGCCGCGACTATTATGCAGGTGCTGCCAAATGGCGTTCTGTCGATCCAAGGCAGCCAGGAAGTACGCGTGAACTACGAGATGCGCGAACTTTTGGTCACCGGTTACGTGCGCCCAGAAGACATCTCTCGCCAGAACGAGATCACGTACGACAAGATCGCCTCGGCCCGTATTTCCTATGGCGGACGTGGCCAGATCACCGACATGCAGCAACCACGCTACGGCCAGCAGATACTGGACGCGGTGCTACCGTTTTGAAAGGCGCAAGATGAAAAAGCTGATACCCCTCGTGTTCATGCTGGTCGGCATAGGTGGCGGCGTGGGTGCGGGCCTTGCCCTGCGCCCGAACCCTGCCACCGTGCCTGGCGACGCGGAGCAGTCCAAGCCGGCTAGTCCAAGCGAAGCTAGTCACGACACTGCGGCGCAGGATGCGCCTGGCTCCGATTCAACCAATGGTCATGGCGCTGACTCGACGCACGATGGCGGGCTTGAATACATAAAATTGAACAACCAATTTGTCGTACCTATAGTAGCAAAGGATAGCGTCGAGGCTCTGATCGTGATGTCGCTCAGCCTTGAAGTGGCGTCCGGTCAGTCCGAGACCGTATATCTTCGCGAGCCAAAGCTGCGGGACGAGTTCCTGCAGGTTATGTTCGATCACGCGAACATGGGCGGATTTCGCGGCACTTTTACCGATACGGAAAAGCTGGATGCGCTGCGGCGCGGGTTTCTCAATGTGGCCAAAGGTGTGTTGGGTCCAGCGGTTACGGCTGTCCTAATTACCGATATCACCCGCCAGAAGATGTAGCGGCTCTCAGCAGTGCCAACTGCTGACCCACTTGTAGATCACGGTCCTGCGCAGCTTTGCGCCGGGCCGTTTTTTCTTGGACCAGCAACTGCGATACCGCCTCAGCCCGACCGAAGGCCTGACGCAGCGCGGACATCTTCTCGGCCTTGCGCACCAGAACCTGCGCCAACTGCACGTTCAACTCCTGCCGCGTACGCTGGGTCCATCCCTGCCAAAGTAGATCAGCGCCGATGGCGCGCGGAGCGGCAAGTTGATCGTCGGGCAGCGCGCGCGCACCTTGGCGCATATCGTCCAGATCCGAAAGCGCCCGGCGCAGATCGCCTTCCTGACGGGCCAGATCGCGTAGCACAGCTTGCTGAGCCTGATAGCGCGCATCCATTGCCTGCTTCAGCTGCAGAAGATCGCTCATGATCGGCCTCCGGCACGGCGACGGATAGTTTCGGCAAAACGGATGGCGGCAGCTACGGCGCGGTATTGATCAGGATCGATCTGGTCGCCAATCCGGGTCGTCGCATAAAGCGCACGTGCCGTTGGCGGATCGTGCCGTATCGGCACGCCATGTTCTGCCGCCAGTTTGCGGATCGCTAGGGCCATATGATCGACACCCTTCGCCACACATTCGGGGGCCGCGCCCGGCGCACGGCTCCATTTGAGAGCAACTGCGTAGTGGGTGGGGTTCACGACAATAACGTCGGCGGTAGGAACATCGGCCATCATCTGCTCGGATGCAATCTGGGCAGCGCGGGCGCGACGCTCGCTCTTCATGTGCGGATCGCCCTCTTGCTGCTTGTGTTCATCGCGCAGGTCCTGATGTGACATGCGGTTCTTGCGCTGATGATCGAAATGCTGCCACAGGAAATCAAGCGCGCCGATCGCGAGCGCGACAATGCAGACGACCAGCATGAATTCGGTCAGCACCTTTCCGAGCAGCGCGCCGATGCCTCCCGGCTCCGAGTACAGCGCACTTTGCAAAGCCGGGAGGCGCCACTTCAGGAAAAGCCCCAAGACGATGGAATAGACGATCAACTTTACCAGGCTTTTGGAGAATTCGAACAAACCGCTCAGACCATACTTGTTCTTGGCGTTTGATATCGGGTTGATGCGAGATGCCTTGAAGGTCAGCTTGCTGGGCGAAAAGACAATGGTGCGTGTTGCGATCAATGCCAGCATCGCGAGTCCGGCAGGCACGATAAACCACGCAGCTAACCCCAGCGAGATACCACCCATAATTCCGCCTACTGGCGCAGTCGCGTGGCCAGAAAACATCAACCGCGACAACCCGTCCGCTTGATCAATGAGCACCATTAGCTGCGTGCTAACATAAGATACCGTCTGCGAGCCGGCGGCCAGCCCGGTGATCAAAAATCCCCAATACGCTGCCGCCGCTGTCAGATCAGCCGAACGGGCCAGCTCGCCTTTCTTGCGGGCCTCATCCAGCTTGTGCTGGGTCGGTTCGTGGGTCTTGTCACTGTCGTCCTCCTGGCCGGACATCAGCGCGTGCCGAACGGATTGAAGATAAACCCCTGCAAGGCCGCAACCCAGATCCCAAGCATAATCGGCGCTAGCAGGCAAAGCAGGATCATCCCGCCCGCCGTGATGACCGGCGCCCCGACAAAGACGACCATCATCTGCGGCATTGCGCGGTTTATGATCCCGAGCGTGAGATTGTAGAGTACCGATATCAGGACAAAAGGCGCCGCCAGACTGAACGCCAGAGAAAATGCCCCCCCGACCTGCGCGATCCCCCATTGGGAGGCGGCGGATGCATCAGGCAATTCACCTAGCGGGAACATGCCGTAAGTTGCGATGATCATTTCCGCCACATGCACATGCAGATGCAGTATCATCGCCAACGCGATGCCGCCCATCGTCAGCACGTGACCCATCGCCGGCAATGGTGTGGCACCGGCCGACCCGAGGATTTGCGACAGAGAGGTTGCCTGCGCCGCCATCGACCCAGCAGTTTGAAGCGCGAGCAAAAACATGCGCAACCCGATCCCGATCATAAGACCGACCGCAGTTTCAGCCACGATGACCCAGCCAAAATTGAACTCTGGAGATGCCCCCACCGCTATACCCGGGGCGACGGCTGGCGCGACGATCGCGGTATAGGCCAGCGTCAGCACCAATTTGATCCGAACCGGCACCGACCGCTCACCAAAGCCCGGAAACAATGCGATGATCGGCCCCACTCTGAGAAATACGGTGGCATGAAGCCAAAGCATTTCTTGGCTGATCTGCAGAAGTTGCGCCAGACCTGTCACGCCGCCGCCACGCCAACGAGAGACGGCTGCGCCTCGACCCCGATTTCCTCGAAGGACAGGACTGGATTGCTGATATTCTTGGCTGCCAGAACAGTCCGCAGGAACCGCCTGCGTGCAGTCGAAGTCACGATCGCAGGATAGATGCCCATGTCGGCAGCGCGCGCCACCTCGCCCGAAACCGACGCAGTCAGGGCATTGAACAGTTCCGGCGGTAGCGCCACGTCCAGCCTGCCCCGATCCTGGTCGATCTGATAGGTCTGAAATGTATCCTCCCATTCCGGTGCCAACTGGATAAGCGGCAGTGTGCCGTCCTCGCGCTGAAGAGTCGCAACCAGTTGGAACCCCAGCCTTTGGCGAACATGCTCGCAGATAGCGTCGGGCGCTTGGAACAACTGCCGCGCTTCCGCCGTCGCTTCGATGATTAGCGGCATGTTGCGGATCGACACCTGCTCAGCCAGCAAAAGACGCAATACAGCATGCAGTAGATCGGCGGGTACGCGGTCGGGGATCATCTCGTCCAGCAGCTTGCGGTTGGCCTCGGAGCGTGTGGGGTCGCTGAGATTGACCATCTCATCCAGCAATCTGCGCATCGCCTTCATCGTCAGCAGTCGGCTGAGGTTACGGCGGATCACCTCCAGCAGGTGAGTCGCCAGAATCTCGGTCGGCGCCACGATCGTCGCACCAGACAACGCGACGCTATCCTGATCACGCTGCGAAATCCAACGCGCCGGCGCACCGTACACAGGCTCGGTCACCGTATCGCCGGGCGGGAGTTCTGCGGCGTTAGCCGGATCCAGCAACAGAACCTGATCAATCCGCAGTTGAGCATGGCCCTGCTCGACTCCTTGGACACGAATGACGTAGCTGCCGCCCGACAGGGACGGGTCGTCCGTCAACCGAATTTCCGGCAGAATCAGACCATAGTGGGTGGCCACATGCGTGCGCATGTTGACAATCCGCGCATCAAGGCCCGTCCCGGGATCCAATACCAGATTCACCAGATCCGGAGCGAATTCGACATGGATATCGTCAAGCTCGAGAATATCGCCAAGCGACTTGTCCTTCAGTGGCTCTTGTGGTGCATCAGCCACGTCCACGTCGGTCGCTTTTTTCGAATTTCTGTGACTGAAAACCGCCATCACGCCCAGTACTATTCCGCCAATGATAAACGGGATGAACGGTAGGCCCGGCACCAGCGCAAACAGCACCATCAGAACGGCAACCGTGCCAATGGCCGCCGGATGACGGCCAAGTTGCGCAGTAAGGGCGAGGTCGGTCGCACCCGTGCTCCCCCCCCCGGGCCAGCAACAGGGCCGTGGCGATCGAAATAATTACCGCAGGGATCTGTGTGACCAGACCATCACCCACAGTCAGGATCGTATAAGTCTCGAAGGCCGTGCCGAGCGGCATGTCATGCACAACGATGCCCATGATCAATCCCATAACGAGGTTGAGCAGGGTGATCAGCAGTCCCGCGACGGCATCGCCCTTAACGAATTTCGACGCACCGTCGAGTGAGCCGAAGAACGTTGTCTCCAGCTGTTCGCGCTCACGCCGCTCTCGCGCCTCGCGGTGGTCGATTGCACCTGCGGACATGTCGCTGTCGATTGCCATTTGCTTGCCCGGCATTCCGTCCAGCGCGAACCTCGCGCCGACCTCAGCCATACGCGCCGCACCTTTGTTGATGACCATGAAATTGACAATCAACAGCACGCCGAAAACGACGAGGCCCAAGAACACGCTGCCGCCCATGACGAAGCTCGCAAATCCCTCGATAACGTCGCCTGCCGCGTTGGTACCGGTATGTCCTTGGCCGATGATCAGCTTGGTGGACGATACATTCAGCGAAAGTCGCAACATCAGAGAGGCTAGCAGGATTGTCGGAAACGCAGAGAAATCAAGTGGGCGTTCGATGAACAGCGTGACCGTGAAAATGAGTATCGCCAGAGCAAACGACGCGGCCAGACCGACATCCAGGATCCATGAAGGCACAGGGAGGATCATCATAACGATGATCGCCATCAAGGCCAGCGACAGGAGGACGGTCGGCTGAAAGATATCTCGAATGGAAATCAGCTTCATCGATCAGCCTCCGCTCATCGCAAAAAGGCTGCCTTTGGATCCGCTGGCCGATGTCAGGGGTACCAGCGAACCAAAGCGCTGGGCGCCCTTGGTGTCTTGAAAGAATGGATAGTTGTTTTCTCGCGATGTGCCGGACGCCCGCGCCGCTGTTTGCACGATGGTCGGCTCTCGCGTTCCACCTTGGCTAATGGACGGACCAACAGGGATCGCATCTGACGCGAGAATCCGATCAAAGCGCTTTCGATAGCGCGTCGAGTATTTCTTTGTTCGTGAATGATAGGCGCCCGCCGCCTCGGACCAGTCGTTCTTTTCTGCATAAAGACGTTTCAGAAACCTCGCTGCATAAAGCGCGTTGGCCTCGGGATCGAACATCTCATTGATTGAGGAGAAATTTTCCCCGTGCCATCGATAATTGATCTGAAAACACCCAACGTCGAAACTTCTGGCGCCTGTGTCGTATTTTGCGCTGACATAGCCCAGCGCGTCATCACGGGAAGAAAACCACTTGCCGACGCCCTCCATATTAACCGTCCAAGGCCATGGGCGCAGTTCGCCACGCTGCGTCTGGCCCGTTTCGCTGCGCGTAATTGCGCGCAGAACCGAGACAGGAACGCCCGTCTTGTCCGAAGCATAGCGTGCAGCGTGATCGCAGGTCGCCGACACCCCGGCGTGCCCGGCATCTGCCAAAACCAGCAGTATGCTGATCGCGGCAATTCTGCCGCCAAAATTATTTTGAGCTAGCGCTTTGAAAAATGGGGGCTCAAGATGCGAGTCATCCGCCAAAGCGTGACACGTCATGTTCGGTTTGATCAAAGCGCTTCCTCTTCACTACGTTCTGTAGTCCAGAAACACGCTAGCGCTCATGTCTTTACAAAAGATGAGCGCAAGATCTCATTATCACGCTAAACTCCTGTCGGTATCACGGACAGCGTGACGACCGCATAGTTCAGCAATGCTGCATTCCTTCAAGAGGTTAAGCCGCGAGGGCGGCTTCGAGTTTGGCGCTGTGGAACTGAAACAAGCAGTCGCCGATTTCTGATCGGGTAGCAAATAAGCAGGCGGCCGTTGAAAGCGCATCGGCAACGGCCGCAGAGTCTGCAGAAACTGAGATCTCTTGCCAGTTCACCTCAGCGGGCAAACCTGTGCGCGGGTCGAGAATATGGCCTATCCGCGCGTCCGCATCGAACGTTGTGCCAAGAGGTGCGGATGTAGCGAGGGCGCGCGTGGCAAGCGGCACCTCTCCACCGGCTGCAAGTTTGACGGGCCATGCACTCCCGTCGGGGTGCGTTCCAAGAGCGCGGAATTCGCCGGTATTGATTAGGATGTTCGTTAGCCCCTCGGCGCTCAGCATATCTGCCACGCGGTCCGCGATGTATCCTTGGGCTATCCCGTTCAGGGTCAGTGCCATACCCGGTCGCATCGTGATGCCAGAAGAATCCAGCGTGACGCCATCCCAACCAGTCAATGCGCGGGCTTTGGAAAGCGCACGGTCATCTGGTAGTGCACCCTCTGAACTCGCCTCAGCGTAGCTGGCCCAAAGCGGCTGAACTGTTGGATCGAACCGACCGCCGCTGGCGCTATGAACGGCCCCCGCTAATGACAGGCATTCCAGCAATTCGAACGGTGGATCTTGCAAATTTGCGGTCCGGTTGAGCCGGGACAGCGCGCTGTCCTTGCGATAGAGGCTGAAAATATCCTCAAGCCGCGAGATTTCATCAGCGACACGTATGCTGATTGCTTTGGCGTCGGGATGCGACAGACGCAGAGTGGCCTGTGCACCAAGGGCCATGCCTTGCCAAGTGTACATGGAATTTGCACGAAGCATTCCCGGAAGGGCAATTGCGGCGGCGCTGATGGCAAGAAAACGGCGACGGTTGGTCATGGTTCTATTCTCCCACTTTGCGCGACAAGCTGCGCAGGCGATCTTCAAAATCTGCATTGCCGCTGTCGCCGTTCAGTTCGACGGGGGCCAAGACGGCGCTGTCTGGAATCTCGGCCAGTCGCATGATCTGCCCGCCATTTTCCTGAGTAAATTCGGTTGCAGTTTGCAGGTCTGTAAATGGTACGATTTCGGGCGCGCCCATCCCACCCACGACGTGCCCGTCAACGACGTAAATTGCATCGTCTGCCGCGATCCAGTTGGTTCTGCCGGGCGTGGCCCAGGTGGCCCCCGGCGCGCCCATGTCGTTGACCCAGATGGCTAGAATCTGGTGGCTTTGCTCTGGCATGCGCATGTAGGCTAGGGCATCGCGAACCTGACTGAAAAACAGCGGTGCGCCGGGCAATCCTGCCAAATGGACCTGCGCTTTAGGGCCTTCATGCTCCAATAGGTTCATCTGACAATAATGCCCGATGGCGGCCTCACTCAGCGGCAAGGGCGCGGTGTTTTGCACAGCCTCTTCCTTGCACCCTGCGAGCGTCAGCACCATCAGCGCAATAATCACGGGTCTCATGGCTCGACCTTTCGAAAGGCCAAGGCAGCCAGTCCGATCGCAATCAACGGCCAAAGCAGTATTGACGCCAGCGATTGCCATTGCGCGATGGTCGTCGCCGCGCCTCCAACGCCCGAGACTGCAGCCGTGGCTTGCGCTGCGCTCAGGTTGAACAGGCGGAATGCATCGGCCGGGTTGGCGAGCAGAGCCATCGGAAAAACCTTGGTGGTGAAGGTGCCGCCATCGTCGGCCACGACAGCCGCCAGCAAGCCCAGATCGTAAAGCACGACCAAACCCAACCATAGCCCGATCGCCAACCCCGCAGCTCCCGAGACGCGGCGCGCCAGAGATGACAGCGCATAGCCGATCCCCAGAAAGGTCGCGCCCAGTAAAGTGGACGTCCAAGTCAGCCGCCAGAGCGCGCTCAGACCCGACATTGCCGCGGGATCGACGGCAATGGTGATCGCCGCAGCGGCACCATAGCCCGCGAGGATCGCCACGATCAGGATGGCCGTGTGCGCCAGAAGCTTGCCGACCAACACCTCCCAGCGGGCGACAGGATAAGTCAAAAGCAGCGGCAGCGTGCCGCGCTCGACTTCGCCTGCCACGGCGTCGAAGGACATGAGTAGCGCCACCAAAGGCACCAGATAGACCGACAGCGAGGTCAGCGAGGCTACAACAACTGACAGCCGATCCGCGCCCAGTGCGCCGGTAGGAGCGGAACCGGCCGCCGAGAGCACCAGTGAAAAGACCACCATCAGCAGCACGGCAATCAGAACCCAGCGGTTTCGCCGCGCAATGTGAATCTCGGTCGTGGCTGTGGCAAGGATGCGGGCGATCATTGGCCATCCCTCCGGCTGAAATGACTATAGATATCCTCCAGACTGGGTGGAATGACATCGAGGTCCGCGACCTTATCTTGCAGTGCCGTGATGCGGGCCAGCGTCGCCAGCTTTTCATCTTGCGCGCAGGTCAAATGCAGCATGCCGTCGACCCGGATTGCGGTGGGCAGCGCGGTCTGAATGTCTGCGTCATAGCCGTTGATCGCCGAAATGTTAATCGCGACCGGTAATGCTGCCTCGCGCCGCAATTCGTTCAGCGACCCTTCGGCCACCATGCGTCCGCCAGACAGGATCATCAACCGGTCCGTGCGCGCCTCAACCTCTGTCAAGGCGTGGCTTGACAAGAGGACCGCAGCACCGTCGGCAGCGAGTGCATCCAGAAGCTCATAGAAATCGCGCCGCGAAACGGGATCGAGTCCACTGGTCGGCTCGTCCAGAACCAACAGACTGGGATGCCCAATCAGCGCCTGCGCAAGCCCCACGCGCTGCCGCATGCCTTTTGAATAGGTGCCGATCCGTCGCTTGGCCGCGAACGCAAGGCCAACGCGGTCGAGCAATTCCATAGCGCCGGACGGATGCACATTGCGCAGGCGCATATAATAGCTGATCTGCTCTAGCCCGGTCAGAGCAGAGTGGAACGTCGCGTTTTCGGGCAGATATGCTACTTGCGCACGCACGCCGACGTCTCCCGGAGCCGCGCCGCACACTGAAATTTGGCCACTGTCCGGCGCGATCAGACCCAGTATGATTTTCATCAACGTGGATTTTCCCGCGCCATTATGGCCAAGCAGCGCTACGCGCTCACCCGGTGCCACGCTGAGCGAGACATCGGAAAGGGCTTGGGTCCTGCCGAACGCCTTAGTGAGTTGCGATATTGTCAACGTCGAAGTCATCTAGGTTACTTTCATCCCGTCTGGCGACCGCTTCGGCCTCCATGGCGGTATATTCTGGTGAAACTGCAATTGTGGGCGCGATCATCAGGGGGGCATTGTCGACCACCCCTCCGGGCAGCGTCGCCGGAAAGCTGGATTGCGCCCAACGGATCAGTTGAACGGCAGGGGCGCCAGTTAGCAGCGCGGCAGCAGGCTGCGACCAGAGAATATGATCCATGAGGTCGTTCGGGCGAAAGGCGCTGTCGGCGATACCGTCGCCCCCGAGGTCGAAACCGGGATGGTCCGACCAATAATTGCCCCTGCCCTCAAAGCTCCATTCGATATCACGCGTGCCGACATATTTCACCTGCGTCCGGTTGCCAATAAAAGCATTTCCAGTCAGCACGTTACGCTCGGACCCGGCGGTGAAATGGATGCCGATGTTGCACCCCTCGAAACGGTTATCATAGATCAGGTTCTTGTGGGCATTATAGATGAACGTGCAGCGATCCGCACCGCCGCGCACCAGATTGCCGGACACGTCGGCATTGTTGGCATAGTTCAGCATCACGCCATGGCTGATATCCGAAAGGCTCAGGTTATCTTTCACGATCACCTTGTTCGAGAACATGATGGCATAGCCCAGATGATTGCCAATAGACACGTTGCCCGACACCTCGGAATCGTTGGTATACATGTAATGCACGGCAAAGCGCAGGTCGCGGAACAGATTGTCGCGATAGATGCCGGTGCGGGACGTGTTCGAAAAGATACCGTCGCGCCCCCAGCGGACCGAATTACCCTCGACCAGCGTTCCCGGTGAATTCCAGATATAGATACCGTTGCCGCGATCATTCATGCGCGGGTTACGAGTGCCTTCGATTTCATTTCCGCGAACCTGCGCATCATGCCCGCCATGCACGTCGACACCGTGCAGGTTGCCCAGGACGCGGTTATTTTCGACCACGGCACGGTCGGCTTTCTTGAGTATCTTGATGCCGGCGTCCAGATCCTGACTGCTTAGCCCAGATCCGGTCACGGTCAGGTTTTTGATAGTGACATCCTCGGCGTCGATGGTAACCACAGTGCCATCGCCCATCCCGTCGATGATCGCATCGGTACCGCCAGTCACCGTTAGCGGGCGGTCAATGACGACCGGCCCTTCATGGCGGCCCGGCGCGAGGATCAGCACATCGCCGGGGTCGGCCCCGGCGATGGCTTTGGCAAGGCTCCCGGATCCCGGCAGCACGCTGACCTCCGCCGCCCAAACGGGCAGGACGGTCAGCAATGACAGCACAAGGATCAGGGAACGTAACATGGCTTAGGACGCCTTCGATTCAGTTTGCATCAGCTCGCCTTTGGCTCATTTTGCATCAGCTCGCCTTTGGCTCGACGAACATCCGGCCGCGCATCTCCATGTGGAGCGCGTGGCAGAACCACTGGCAATAATACCAGAAGACGCCCGGCTGCGCGGCGACGAACGTAACAGACGCGGTTGCCTGCGGTCCGAGCTCCATCGCGACGCCGTGGTTGCCCATCGTGAAACCGTGGGTCAAATCATCGATATCGTCGAGATTCGTGACGATAACGGTGACTTCGTTGCCCTGCTGCACCGTAAACTTCTCCAGCGAAAAGCTGGGCGCGTTGCTGGACATGTAGACGCGCACCTTGTTGCCGTCCCGGATGATCTCTTCCTGCCAGCCATCCAGATCAACGCCATCGGCCTCGGCCTGCTTGCGGGTGTCGGCCCACATCGGATCGTTGCGATCCCAGACCGATTTCGGGTTTACCTTGCTGGGGTCGACGAGGATCGCATCATGCGGTTCGGCAAAGGTCGGGCCGTCGTGGATCAACGTCATCTTGTCGCCGTCGATCGCAAACAGCTGTTCGTTCTCAGGCTTTAGTGGACCCACATTGAGGAACCGGTCCTTGGAGAACTTGTTCATCGTGAGGTAGTATTTCCCGCTCGCCTCCAGCGTCTCGCCCATGACGGTCGAGTTGTGGCCGGGCTGGTAATGCACGTCCTGCTTGGTGATGATCGGATCGACGTCCTCGCCGTTATAGAGCTGGATCGCCTTGTCGATGTTCCACTTGACCACCTGACTGTCCAGGAACAGCGTCGTGAACGCATTGCCCTCACCGTCAAAACAGGTGTGCAGCGGTCCAAGACCTAGCTCGGGTTCAGCCACCACAACGCTGCGCGGATCGGCATCCTCGTTGAACACCGCGTCCAGTTTACGCACGTCGATCACCGATACCGTCGGCGACAGTTTCCCGGCGATGCACAGGTGAATCTTGTCCGGTGCCATGTTGCAGCCATGCGGGTTATTCGGGATCGGGATATAGCGGGTATACTTTTTGTTCTGCCCTTTGCGCCCATCCAGAACCTTGACGCCGTTAAGCTCCTGAAAATCGCCCGCTTCAATACCCTTCTCAATCTCGGCAATGTTAAAGACGACGACGTGATCCATGTCGGCCTCGGTCATGTCCGCCAGGTTCATGCCCATTTCCGAGTTGTAGGACGTCGAAAAGGCGTATTTGCCTTCATAGTCGCAGTCAGTGTTGTCGAGGTTGCCTGACACCATGACCTGCCATGCGACGGTCATCTCGTCCGCATTCACCGCTGTGTAGAAGTTTACATACTTCTCCGGCTCATCCAGGATCGTGCCGTCATTGACCATCGGCACCTCGTCCTCGCCATTGCAGAAGACATAGTTTGTGCGTGGCCATTTTTGCGGACGTAGGCCGTGGATCGCCTTGGCGTTCGGGATTTCGATGATCTTGTCGCATTTCATGACATCACACCGTACACGGGCGACGCGAGTGTTGGCCTTGTCGTTCATGAACAGATAGCGACCGTCATATGTGCCTTCGGTAAAGGACATATGGGGATGGTGCAAATCCCCGTTCGGCGGGAACTCGTGGCCGTTGGCGGCCAGATACTCCTTGGTCTTGGGCAGCAGGCCCTCGGTCAGGATCTTCTTGGATTCGTTGGAAATGCCCCAGCCGGTGGCCGAGCAAGTGTTGAACACCGGAATACGCATCAACTCGCGCATCGAGGGGATGCCCAAGATCCGCATCTCGCCACACTGGCCCGAGGACCAGAAACCATAGTATTCGTCCAGTTGACCGGGACCGACTTCTGCTCCGGTCGCGGCGCGCGCGCTTGTGGTGCTGGCCAATGTCGCAGCTCCGACGGCGACGCCCCCGGTCAGCATTGCACGGGTGCCGAATGCACCGGCAAGTGCAGCCCCGCCAGCGGTCGCGCCAAGCAGGCTCCTGCGCGAAATCGGCAATTTTTTTCCGTCAGACATGGTATGTCCTTTCACGTTAACGTTTGAGTTTTGGGTTGGTTTGGGTGCCCTGAAATGTCGCGCGAAAGATCAGGGGCGGCACCGACTTTGGCGCGCCGTTTCATCTTCTTGATGACAACAGGGCATGTGGTTTCGGATTGGTACAGCACTTGGCAATGCAGGCAGTTGATGCATTCGTTAGGGTTGATTTCCCCGGTTGGATGTATGGCTTGTACCGGGCATTGATGGGCGCAAGTCTGGCATGGGTTCCCGCATTCATGATACCGTTTCAGCCAGTCAAACATGCGCAAGCGCGCCGGAATCGCCAGCGCCGCGCCAAGCGGGCAGAGATAGCGACAAAAGAACCGCTCAACGAACAAGCCCGCGACCAGCAGTGCACCAACATAGGCCACGAACGGCCATGCGCGCACAAAGTTGAGGATGATCGCGGTCTTGAATGGCTCAACCTCGGCCAGACGCTCGGCTTGCTCTATGCTAGTCAGGGACACACCAAAAAGGCCGAGGAAGATCATGTATTTCAGCGGCCACAAGCGTTCGTGCAGGCCCCAAGGCAACGTCCATTGCGGGATGCGCAGCGCCTTGGCCACGCGGTTCAATAGTTCCTGCAATGCGCCAAACGGACACAGCCAGCCACAATAGGCGCCGCGCCCCCAGAACAGCAGTGCCGCCGCCAGTGAAAACCAAAGGATAAAGGTCAGCGGGTCAAGCAGGAAGGCCTGCCAGCTGAACCCCGACACCAGCGAGCCAAACAGCGCCATCAGATTGACGACAGATAACTGAGCGTTGGCGTACCAGCCCAGATAAACCAGCGTGACCGTCAAAAAACCGATGCGGAACCAGAAAAATGTCCGCTCGTTGCGCGTCGCGAATGTCTGAAAGAAGAACACGCCGGTCAGCAGGGCCAGCATCACGCTCAGCACGCCGATCTCGGTTTTTTTGCCGACCCAGATGCGTTTCCATAGCGCCCGATGCGCGTCGGCCTCAGATTGCGATGTAACCTCTTTCACGGCAGCGGGCGCTTCTGACGGAGGCGGTGGCGCGATCGCGCGCAGGTATGGCTTTGGCAACTGGTAGCCGAGGTCGAATGTGGTAAAGACTTTCTCGATCGCTGCCACTTCACGCTGCACCAGAAGCTGAATGCGGAACGGCTCGGTCGGATCAAATCCGCTATCTGCCGGGATCTTGAAAAGGTCCGCTTCATTAAAGACAGGCGCGCCGTCGGCGGCAATGGTGTTGATCCTCTTGTGCATCCGGTCACGGAATCGCACCGACACATCGTGCTGAATCAGAACAATCCGGTCAAAGATACCACCCCTCACATAGCCGGACCCCTTAAAGGAATAGAGCCCCCGCCCAAAGACAGCGATGGCGTGATCGCCTTCCTCCAGCCAATCGTCCAGATTTGTAGAAACCGCATCGCCCAGCAGCGCGCGCGCGATTGCGGGATGCGACACCAAGGCAACCTGCATCTCGATGAATGTCGTTTCAGGTGCCTCCGTCAGGGCGCGTTTGGCGGCGCGGGGGTCGTCCATCGCAGCAAAGGCTGCGTTGACCTGACCCACATCCAACGACAGGCGGCGAAGAGTACCGTCGCCTTCCAGCGTCATCCAGTCCGGCGCGGCTTCGGCGTCAGGATCAATCTCGAACCGTGGTCCACCATCTGGTTGCTCTACGGCCAGACCGCCCAGTCCAAGCTGACGGGAAACCTTAAGTCCAGCGCGGATTATGGAATCGTCGATGACCATGATGGTCACTGTCGCGCCTGAAATAATATCCAGTTCGCGTGCGGTACTACCTGATTCAGCCTCGGCCACCAAGTCGAGGCCACGGTAGTTCGCCACCAGCGTCTTAACCTTTGAATCAGGGATTCCAATCAGGACGATCGGTTCGGAGTGTTTGACGAGCGCCACGCCGATGACCTGTGCGTCATCGTCGACGGCGACCATCGTGTGAATAGGCTTGCCCGAATATCCAGTGGTCGAAACATAGTCGGAGGTGACGAACGCCCAGCCAATTTGCTTTCCGTCTCTGAGGACCTGCACCGCGGGAAGGTCTTCGTGCGTCGCGCCAAACGCGTCGGCCCCCTCGACCAGATCACCAGCCTCTACATTGGGCAAGAGTTCGGAAAGGACCGACTGCGCTGCCACCGCAACGCCGCAAAACAGCATTGCCGTGACGAGAACCATGATTTTGGCCAGAGATCGAAGGATTGTCATGCGTCAGCGTCCTTTGACAAAAGGCGTCCCTGTTCAGCGGCGACTGCGTCACCGTCTGTCGCCGCAATGGCCAATGAACCGCATGTCATCAGCAGCAAACTGGGCGAAAGTGAAACCGCATTCTTCATGCCGCCGATCTGCCATTGATCTGCCCCTAGCTCTTTGACCTAGAACAAAGGTTGCTCATTAAGGCACTCGTCGTAGTCTGATCACGTGAATCTTAGACAAGCATGGCGCATTGACCTCATCTAACTGCCGGAAAGCCATTATTAAGCTAGGAAAGCAGGACCACGTCAGATGTCTTTTGTCTTATTTGACTTAGCGCAATGAGCAGCTCACCAAGACGTTCTATCGCTTCGATATGAGAAATTTCAATCAACTCACCCAGTTCGGATTGTTCGACACGCACGTGCCGCGCTACACAAGCTATCCAACAGCGCCCATCTTTTCCCAAGACGTGGGCCAGACGTTTCAAGTTGATGCGCTCAAGGCTTTGGATCCGGATGTTCCTGTTTCGCTGTACGTCCACATTCCGTTTTGTGAACGCCTTTGTTGGTTCTGCGCCTGTCGCACACAGGGTACCCGCACCCTTAGCCCGGTAGAGCATTATCTTGAATCCGTGAAACACGAACTTCAGATCTTGTCGGAGATAATTCCAAAACGTCTTAAAATGGGCCGGCTACACTGGGGTGGGGGAACGCCGACAATCCTGCCACCGGCGCTGATCCACGACCTTGCACGCGCGATAAAGCAGGCCGTACCTCCCGCCGATGAGTTTGAATTCTCGGTCGAGATTGATCCGACAATGGTCGACGACGCCAAGATCACAGCACTCGCGGCCGAGGGCATGAATCGTGCAAGCATTGGAACTCAGGACTTTTCGCCAAAGGTCCAAGCGGCCATCGGTCGAGAGCAGTCATACGAGTTGACTGCGCAGTGCGTCCGGTCGCTGCGCAATTCTGGAATCACATCGCTCAATACCGATCTCGTCTATGGGCTGCCCCATCAAACAGAGGATGCGATCACGCAAACCGTCGAAAAGGTCCTGACGCTGAACCCAGACCGTGTTGCGCTGTTTGGATATGCTCATGTGCCTCACATGGCGAAACGGCAGAAGCTGATTGATGAGGCGGCGCTGCCTGGCGACGTCGATCGATACCGGTTGTCGGTCCTTGCCACTGACCTCTTTTGCCAAGCTGGATACCAAGCGATTGGGATCGACCATTTTTCCAAGACAGGCGACAGTCTTGCTCAGGCGGCTAATGACGGCACCTTGAGGCGGAATTTTCAAGGATATACTACAGATACCTGCCCCACCCTAATAGGAGTGGGCGCGTCCTCCATCTCACGATTTAACGAAGGATATGTCCAGAATGCGGCTGCGACAGCCGCCTACATGCAGCGTATCGAAGCAGGAAACCTCGCCGGGTATCGCGGCCACATCCTAAGCCCTGACGACAAGCTACGTGCGCGCGCCATCGAAATGCTGATGTGTAGTTTCGCGATTGATGTTGGTGCGTTGTTCGAAGGTTTCGGCGACTTTTCCAAAGAACTCGAACCGATCCATGAGCAGGTTCTGACTGCGTTCGACGGCTTCGTAGTCCGCACCGCAACCGGAATCGAAATCCTTCCGGAAGGTCGGCCATTGGCGCGGATAGTCGCGCAACATTACGACCGATATGCCGACGTATCTGCCATATATTCAAAAGCCGTCTGAGGGTGAGCAGCGGCCGCACTGCCCTCCGGTAACTGGCCTCTAGGCCGATATGTCAAAGGCGTGCCTCAGGCAGGCTCAGCAACCGGGCGCCGCCGCGACTCCGAGCGGGCGAATAGCACATAGTAAAACACCGGGGCCGCGATCAGTGTCAGCACGCTGGCAAAGGCGAGTCCGCCCATGATCGTCACCGCCATCGACACGAAAAAGGCGTCACCCAGTAGCGGCAGCATCCCCAGGATCGTCGTTGCCGCCGCCAGCACTACGGGCCGCAGGCGCGACACGCAGGCCGTCACGATTGCCTCGCGCAGCTCCAGCCCCTCGGCGCGGACAAGGTCGATCTCTTCGACCAGAACGATGCCGTTCTTGATCAGCATCCCTGACAGCGAAAGCAGGCCCAGAAGTGCCGTGAACGTAAAGGGCAGCCCAGTTGCGAGCAGTCCGATTGCCACGCCATTCACCGACATCGGCACGAGAAGCCAGATGATGATCGGCTGCTTGATCGCGTTGAATAGCAGGACTGAAATGACCACCATCACCAAAAGGCTGAGCGGCAACTGCCCGTTCAGGCTTTTCTGGGCGTCCGACGAACTTTCGAATTCGCCGCCCCAGTCCAGCGTGTAGCCCACCGGTACCTCCACGGCCTCGACAGCGGCGCGGACCTGGCCGAACACTTCGGCCGCCGTGCGCTCGGGCGGGATGTCCGCACCAACCGTCAGCGTCGCGACGCGGTCGCGGCGATGAAAGAGCGTATCTTGCACCTCGTATGTCAGGCCGTCGATCACTTGTTCGATCGGCAGGAAATGCTGCCCGGTTTCTGACCAGACCGGCTGGTCCCGCAGATCGCTGGTGGCGTCGCGTGGCAGCCGGACAGTGATCGGGATCAGACGCTCATCCTCGCGATAGACGCCGCCCGCGATGCCATCGGTGGCAAAGCGCAGCGTGTTGGCCACATCTTCGCGGCTGATGCCCGCGCTTTGGGCGCGGTCGGTCGCATAGATGGGCCGCAGGACCAGCTCTGGCTCGCGCCAGTTGGTGCGGGCGTCGAGAATATCGGGCGATGCGCCTTCCATCGCGTCGATCACCTGCTCGCCCAGCGCACGCAGCACTACAGGATCAGGCCCCGAAACGCGCATCTCGATCGGATCGCCGCCGCCCGGCCCAAAGACCAGCCGCCGAGTGCGAAACTCGCCTTGCGGCAACGCCTCGCGCCCAAAGGCTTCCAGTTCGGCGCTTAGGGCCGGGATCGTATCGATACCTTCGGTGCGAATAATCATATGGCCATAGCTGGGGTTCGGCTTTTCGGCGGCATAGGTCAGCATGAAGCGTGACGCGCCCTGACCGGCATACGAGGTGTAAGAGACCACATCGTCACGCTTTGACAGCCAGTTCTCGATTACTGCCAGATCCCCAGATGTCTCATGAATCGTGCTGCCTTGAGGCAGCTTGTAATGCACAAAGAACAGCGGCGTGTTGGAGTTGGGAAAGAACTGTTGCCGGATCTGCCCGAAGCCTGCAAAGCAAACGACAGTAATTGCGATCAGCGCCCCGATTACCAGCCAACGCGCCTTGATCGCGCTGCGCAAGGTCGCGGCGTATGCGCGAAACATCGGCCCATCATAAGCCCCAGCGCCGCCAGCCGTGCCGCGCTTAAAGAAATAGTGACCCAAAAGCGGTGTCACCGTGATCGCCAGCACCCAGCTCAGCAACAGCGAGATGCCGATGACCGCGAAAAGCGAGAATAGAAATTCGCCTGTGGCATCAGGACTAAGGCCGATGCCTGCAAAGGCCATGATACCGATCACAGTGGCGCCCAGCAGCGGGATCTGCGTTTTTCCCGCCGTCTCGCTAGCGGCCTGCCGCGAGGATTGACCGCCCCGCATTGCGATTTGCATGCCCTCGGCAACCACAATCGCGTTGTCCACCAGCATCCCCATAGCGATGATCAGCGCCCCGAGCGAGATGCGCTCCATCTCAATGGCGAAGACCGCCATGAAAAACAATGTGCCAACCACAGTCAGCAGCAGCGTGGCGCCAACGACGACCGAGGCGCGCCAACCCATGAACAGCGCCAGAACCGCGACGACGATGCCGACAG
This sequence comes from Roseovarius sp. Pro17, assembly GCF_035599575.1. Taxonomy (NCBI): domain Bacteria; kingdom Pseudomonadati; phylum Pseudomonadota; class Alphaproteobacteria; order Rhodobacterales; family Roseobacteraceae; genus Roseovarius; species Roseovarius sp. Pro17. The sequence goes on along the minus strand of NZ_CP141179.1, from coordinate 4,153,371 downwards.
ACATGGCGAGGTTCACCAGAAAGGCGTTCGAGGCCTCTTCGACCACGACGTGCTGCTGATAGATCGGGCTCAGTTCGACGCCGTGGGGGATTTCGGTAAACAGCTCGGCCAGCCGTGCATCGACGCGTTGCCCAACCTCGACGATATTTTCGGAGGCAAGTCCCGCGACACCAAAGCTGAACGCCTCCGCCCCGTCATGGCGCAGAATTAGCGAGGGCTGCTCGACCCGGCCGCGATGCACTTGCGCGACGTCATAGAGATTCAAAAGATCGCCAGCGACCCCAATTGAAAGGCCGGAAATCTCGGAAACACTGTCCGACCCCTTTGGCCCTTCGATAAGCGTGCGCCGACCAGCGCCTTGGACCGAGCCTGCTGGGGATTCGGAGTTTGCCGATGCCAGCGCGTTCACGACGGCCTGCGGCGGCACATTTTTTGCGACTGAGATCGCCAGCTCGGGCTCGACAAATATCGCTTCTTCGGGAAGCCCTGCCAGGTCGACATCCGCCACACCCTCGACTGCAAGAAGCTCGCGCCGGAGCCATGTGGCTAGGCGGTGGATCTCGGAATCCGAATAGCCCAGCGCAGTGACAGCGTAGTAAAGGCCGAATACATCACCAAAGCCGTCATTGACCCGCGGGGCACCGACACCTGGTGGCAGATCATTCACGGCATCGCGAATCTTGGCGCGTAATTTCGTCCAGATTTCAGGCAGCTTGTTGCCATCATAGGTCGATTTCACCTCGACCTCGATCATGGACCGGCCCGGCTGGTTCACCGATGTAATTGTGTCGATTTCGCCCATCTGCTGGATCGCAGATTCAAGCGGCTCCGACACCTCACGCGCAACCTGTTCGGCCGACGCGCCGGGATAGGCGGTGACGATCACAGCCTGCTTGATGGTAAATGCCGGATCCTCCAGACGGCCCAGAGAGGAAAACCCCCAAAGACCCCCGAACAGACAGCCGAGGATCAGAATCCAAGTCAGGATCGGCTTCTCGATCGAAGCGCGTGCGATGTTCATCTGTCGGGTTCCTTACTTCGGAAAGCCGGTAAAGCGGCGCACCACCTGGCCATCAACCAGCGCGCTCGCGCCTGCGGCAACGATCTGTTCGCCCGGTGTCAGGCCGTCCGTCACCAGAAAACTGCCATCGTCGGCGACATCAAGTTCGACGGACCGCGTGCTCACACGGGCATCTGTATCCGTCTCTTCGTAAACCATGACCGATACCGTTCCATCCGGCGCGGGCACCAGCGCCGAGGCGGGCACCGCCAGCCCACCTACGCTGTCCAGCTGCCTTGCCGAGACCGTGACGGAAGAGCCGGGCAATACGTTGGGCGCGGCGTCGGCATCGAAGGCCAAGGTGAACTTGAACGTCTGACCGACAAGGCTGGCATCCGAGGTGAATTCGCGGATCTCAAGCGGATATGTCGTGGGGTTGCCGGGAAATCTTGCATGGATTTCGACATTCGGGTCCCGGCCAGCGCGCTGAAAGAGGATCTCGGGCACTTCAACTTCGATGCGCAATTCCGACATGTCATGCAGCCGTGCAACCGGGGTTCCCGGTGCGGCCGTAGTAAAATTGGCAACCAGCCGCTCGGCCACCAGCGCCTCAAAAGGTGCCGTTAACGTGGCCTGTGACAGCTCGCGCTCTGCCTCTCTCAGGGCAACTGACGCCAGTCCTTCTGCGGTGCGCGCATCGTCCTGTGCGGCCTGACTGACCGACGCACTGCTGAGGCGTGACAGCCGGTCAAGATCGCGCGCGGCTTGCGCTTGGCGCAGGCGTGCCTGTTCAAGCGCTAGCTCAAAAGGCTCGGGGTCGAGCCGTGCGACCAATGCCCCGGCTGGTACAGTCTGCCCCTCCACCAGCGGGAATTCGATCAGTTGACCGCCGGTTTGAAAGGCCAGATCTACCGTCTGGCGCGCGACCACTTGGCCATAAAATTCGCGGGTCAGTCCGACCTCCGATCGACCTACCGTCACCACCTTGACCGGCCGGGCCGCCGGCTCCGTAGCCGATGCTGTTAGCGGAGAGATTGAAACTGCAAGAAGCAGCGCACACGCAGCTAGACGGGTCAAAACGGCAATCCTTTTGGCAGGCCACCGGTCATGATGTGGTCACGAATCCGAAGCATTAACGCACCGAACACCTTGAGGTCGGCCTCCGGCAGGCCAGTTGCGTCTCGCAAGGCAATCTCTATCCGGTCGAGCAGATCACGCCGCGCGGTGCGACCTTTTTCAGTCAACTCAAGCAGCCAGGCACGGCGATCATCTGGATCACGATTGCGCGCCACCAGCCCTTTTTCTTCCAGCCCGTCCGCCAGCACCGTCAGCGTCGAGGGCAGTGTATGCATGATCCGCGCAAGATCTCCCATCCGGCGTGGCCTGGACAATCGCATCAGGAACAGACGCTCCTGCTTGGACAGGTCGGGGCCGGAGCAATCGAGCTTGTCGTGAAGAGACCAATAAAGGATGGCGATGCTCAGCATCACCTCGCCACGCGTAAAATCAATATCGTCCACAACTGTCATGACCTGATCCATTCACCGAGAGGTTCAGACGTCATATGCTTCACAATATGAAATATTCAAGACGACAATTATTTGATTTCATTCACTCACGGTTTTCTGAGCAGGCGGATCGCCGCGCGCGAGGCTGATCTCGTCGCTGCAACACCGAAAGACAAGTTCAGTTCCGCCTTTCAGATGCGAACGATCAAGAGGTTGCCGCTGCGACCGTCAAGGCCGCAGTATCCGGGTGCGGCCGCCTGTAGATACGCTGATCCTCGCTGTAGGCAATCAGCCCAGAACCAGCTGCCAACTCGCCTACCTTTTCGTCTGGAAACGGGCGAGGTTCAAAAGATCAGCTGGAATGGTAGATTCGCTCGACCTCCGCAGACCTAGATCGAACGCAGCCTCAAACGTTGTCCCGTTGAAAGTGCTGACACTGGAACAACGTTCTGCCCCGTAAATCCACTTGGCCCCTGTTGGACCTTTCGCGCCCCGACGCGTTGTAGGTGCAGGTGCAGGTGTTAGATCCGCAGCTAATGATTGGAGACTGATATGAAAAAGCTACTCGCGACGGCAGCCCTCGCGCTGACCCTCACCGCGCCTCTGGGCACCGCGCAGGCCGAAACGTGGGATGTCGGCATGTCTGGCGGTTACTTCCCTTTCACCTTCGTGAAATTGGACAAACTTCAGGGTTTCGAGGTGGATTTCATCAATGCGCTCGCAGCCGAGACTGGGAATGATGTAAATTTCGTCACCATGTCCTTTTCCGGGCTGGTCGGCGCGCTGGAATCAGAGCGTATCGACACCATCGCCAATCAGATCACCATCACACCCGAACGCGAGGCCAAGTTCGCTTTTTCGCAGCCTTACGTCTTTGATGGCGCGCAGGTGGTCGTCAAAAAGGGCAACGAGGCGACAATCCAAAGCACCGACGATCTGAGCGGCAAGACCGTCGCCGTCAACCTCGGCTCAAACTTCGAAGAGTTGCTGAATGGTCTGCCCAATGCAGGCGAGATCGACATTAAGACCTACGAGAGCAACATCGCTCAGGATACTGCGCTGGGGCGCGTTGATGCCTTTGTCATGGACCGCGTATCGTCGGCGCAGCTAATCCAAGAAAGCCCACTGCCGCTGGCATTGGCTGGCAAGCCGTTCAGCCAGATCCGCAATGCGCTGCCCTTCCGCGACACCGATGAGGGGCGCGCCCTGCGTGATGAGATCAACACCGCGATCACCACGCTCAAGGAAAACGGCACGCTGGCTGAGATTTCGCAGAAATGGTTTGGTTCCGACATAACCACGGCGGAGTGACCTGATGCGCGGGCTTAACGTCGAATACATGCTGGACCTTTTGCCCGTGCTTTTGGGCTATGTGCCGCTGACGCTGTTCATGGCGGTGGTGGGGATGGCCTGTGCGCTGATCCTCGCCGCTCTCATGGCTGTCGAGCGGGTGGCCAAGGTGCCAGTGCTCGACGTCTTTGTGCGTCTTTTCATCAGCTTCTTTCGGGGCACGCCGCTGCTCGTGCAGCTATTCCTGTTCTATTTTGGCCTGCCCCAGATGTTGTCGTTTCTGACCACGATCAATGGTGTGACCGCGACAATCATGGGTCTGACGCTACATTTTTCTGCCTATATGGCCGAGAGTATCCGCGCCGCAATCCTCGGCGTTGATCGCGCCCAGTGGGAGGCGAGCCGCGCAGTCGGAATGACGCAGGCGCAAATGATGCGGCGCATCATACTGCCGCAAGCCTCACGCGTGGCCGCACCGACGTTGATCAACTACTTTATCGACATGGTCAAAAGCACGTCGCTGGCCTTTACCCTCGGCGTGACCGAACTGATGGGCGCCGCGCAAAAGGAGGCGGCCGGCAGTTTTCTTTACTTCGAGGCGTTTCTCGTCGTGGCGGCGATCTATTGGATCATGGTCGAGGCTCTGTCTTGGTGTCAGCGGCGACTTGAGACCTATCTGAACAAGGCACATGCCCGATGATTTCCATTCAGAACCTCAACAAGAGCTTTGGCACGACGCCGGTTCTTCAGGACATATCGCTGGATATAGCGCCGGGCGAGCGGGTGGTGGTGATCGGCCCCTCTGGCACTGGCAAGTCCACGCTGCTGCGCTGTTTGAATTTTCTCGACACACCCGATAGCGGGAAAATCACCATTGGCGATTTAACGGTCGATGCTGCGCACGCATCCAAGGCCGATATTTTGGGCCTCCGGCGGCGCACCGGGTTCGTCTTTCAGAATTACGCACTGTTTGCAAACAAGACGGCGCGCCAAAACATCACCGAGGCGCTGGTGACGGTCAAGAGCATGAGCCGCGCCGACGCGGACGCGCGGGCGAACACGATCTTGCGCGAGACAGGGTTGGAGGCGCGGGCTGATGCGTACCCTGCATCCCTCTCCGGCGGGCAACAGCAGCGCGTCGGCATCGGACGCGCAATGGCACTGGACGCCGATTTGCTGCTCTTCGACGAGCCAACCAGCGCGCTTGACCCTGAATGGGTGGGCGAGGTTCTGGACCTCATGCGCAAGCTGGCCGAGACGCGCCAAACCATGCTGATCGTTACCCACGAGATGCAATTCGCGCGAGAGATCGCTGATCGCATCCTTTTCATGGATGGCGGACGCATCGTAGAAGAGGGCCCACCCGCTGAATTACTGGATGCACCACGCGATCCGCGCACCAAGGCGTTCCTACGCCGCGTGGGCTAAGGGGAAAGAATGTGGTAGCTTGCTGGGTGCTGCAGGCACGAGCAGCGCCTGAGCCACGGCCACCAATTTGAACTGAATCCAATATACGGCATTGACGTCGTTGGCGTTCTTGTCCCGGCAACAGGGGTGGTGGGGGCGGTATTCAACCGCAGCGCGGCTGGTGTGGGCTTACCGCAGCTTGGCCCGCGAACCAAGTCATGCTCGAAAACGGGTGTTCCATACGGAAATACGATCGCTGTCACGCTGTTCGTATTCCTTGATCGCCGCCTCTAATGCCGTTGCATCTGCTGGCGTCCGGTCCTCACCAAGCTCCGTCAGTCGCAACGTATACCACGCCGTGACCCCGCCTTCGGGTGGGTCCTGAAACCTTGGAAAGACAGGGTTGTCGGCCTCGCCAGATTGCCATCCATTCGGAAGGGCTGGTTCAAGAGCCAGTGCGCGGGCGAGGCCGACCATATCGACGACCCCTTGGGCGACCGCGTCCACCGCCTGCTGCAAGGTCTTGAACCCGCCGGTCAGCATCAAAGGCTTGCGCGTCAGGGGCCGGGCACGTTCTGCAAAATCCATGAAATACGGCCCACCGCGCGTATTGTCGGTCGCGGATCGCGCACCGGGGAAATATGTTCCACCGCTAATGTCGATCAGGTCGATTCCTGTGCCGTCCAGTGCCGCAACAACGGCTAGCGCATCGCCTGACTCAAGGCCCCCTTCCAACTGATCGGTCGCATTCAGCTTGATGGCGACCGGAAAACCGGGGCCGACAGCGCCGCGCACCTCATCGACAACCTCCAGCAATAGCCGCATCCGGTTCGCTATGGAGCCGCCATATGCGTCATCCCGCCTGTTGAACAAAGGCGAGAAAAACTGACTCAGCAGAAACCCGTGGGCAGCGTGTATCTGCACCCCGCCGAACCCAAGCCTCTTCGCGAGGCGCGCTGTTCGGGCAAATTCGGACGGCAACGCGCATATTTCATCACGGGTCAAGGCGGCACAGGTCAGGCCGGGAATGTCGAGCGCGCTGGGACCTTTGGGAGTGCTGATGGGGGGATGCGCCATCGCACCTGCATGACCCAGCTGAAGCCAGAGTTGTGCGCCATCGGCAGCCCCTCTGCGGGCGAGGGTTTCAAACATGCTCAGATCGGAATCCGGCGCCAAGACCAAATTTCCCGGCTTTTCTGCGAAATTCGGATTGCCCTGGACCTCGCCGATGATCGACACGGCCACCCCACCTTCCGCCCAGCGTTCATACAGTCGGATTTGGGCATCCGTTGGATTGCCGCGCCCGTCGCCCAAGGAATCAGACATCGCCGACTTGGCAATCCTGTTTTTCAAGACTGCCCCGCATGGCAGTTCGATTGGTTGAAATAGAGCCGAATTATTCTGGTTTTCCACGACAGCACCCATAAACGTAAAGGCTTGCATTCACGACACCCGGTTAGCCGAATTCAGCCTGGACGTTTTTTGCCATGCGCATCCTTGTCGTCGGGCGCTCACCTCGCTGTCGACACCGGCTCAGGCGGGCCGCAATGACGACGGCGCAATCCGGCAGAGGATGTCAGGACTACTCAGAAGTAGGCACCGCCCGGCATTGAAGCCGGGCGATGCATATGCCGCTTTAAATGGGTCGCATGACAATGTGCACGGTGGTGATGCCGTTCGATCCGATCATGTCGGTTTGGACAGTATGGGCCGTAGCGGCATTGACCCCCGAACTATGCTATGTGCGCTGCGGAGGCAGCCGTCCTTCGGGGGTGTAGTGATCCACCGCTTTGGGAAGGTCCCGCGACAAGCGTGAGAGTATTTCTTCCCGCGACAGGCCCGTATGCTCGGACAACTCGGCAAGCGTCTCAGCGCCCAGAGTTTGCTCAAGATCTTGGGTTGAAACGTCACGATTGGGTCCAGTCCCGACCCAAGACTCCACTGTTTCGGAACGCCCGCTCTGGCGGAAGCGATCAGTCAATTCAGACAATCCGCCACCGAGCAGTCGGTCAAGCCCAGATGCGTCGAGAAATCCGCCAAGAAGCTCTTCCAATCCGGACGCCTTGGAAGAATCCTCGCCGGATGAGCTGCTGCCCAAATCTTGCGGAGCTGCGCCCGGCGAAGTTTTATCTGAACCAGCGCGGTTCGACAGCATTTCCGAGATTTTGTCCCGGTTCTGATAACCCGCAACTGCTAACAAACCTAGCAGCGCGGTCATCGACGGAAATCCACGTCGTGCCATAATAGTAATCCTTTCTTTGAGAGGCGCGATGGCCCGTTTTCATTAAATTCGGCGTCAGGAGTTTCCGCGTTTTACAACCGCACCCCAGATTAGCAGGACTATAACAGCGCCGATAATCGCGCCAATAAATCCCGCGCCGTCACCCGCACTATACCAGCCGATAGCCTGCCCAAGCCAAGTCGCGACGAAGGCGCCTACGATGCCCAGAATGGTGGTCAGAATGAAACCGGATGGCTCGTTGTCACCGGGAGTGACGAACTTTGCAATCACTCCGGCGATGAATCCGATCAATATGGTCCAGATAAAACCCATCGTGTTTCTCCAATAAAAAATGCCGATAAGGGGCCATTTTTGAAACGGCCCCCGACCTTAGTGTTGGCGAAATTCACAAGCGCTCAATGCTTGTGCTCGGGCAGGTCTTTCAACTGATCTTTCGTCATGCTTGTCGTTGCATGAACCTTACCATTTTCGTCGCGCATGAAGTTCAGGCTTGAGACTGGCAAAGCCACTGGCTTGGCGCCCAAGCCGAGAAATCCGCCTACATCCAGTACGGCCTCTGCGGTCTGGCCCGTGCCATGAAAGTGGGAAACGTCGCCGATATGGCTATCGTTCGGTCCATATACATTTGCGCCTTCCACTGTCGAAGAGTTCAGTTCATCTGCGCGGAGGGGGGTATGTTTCGAGTGATCCATTGTGCTACCTCGTTTAGGTTAAAGTTTTTGATGATTACTAAACTACTTCTCAGCGCCCGAGTTCCGCTCCGACTAATGATCGTGCCATTATGGGCGAAATGCCGCGCAATCAAAGTGCAGGACATAGTTCGATTTCCGCCCTGCCGTCGTCGCCTCACTATTTAAAGCGAGATCGAGAATCTTGTGCCTGATGGGAATACTGTTTCATAACTCGGCTGATAGTGGGCACTCCCCCTTTTCCCCATGCGAACTTATCCCAAGACCTGTGTTGCGGGTGTGCGAAGTGCGATGTGCCTTTCATGGCCGCGATGGAAAATTGAAACTCAGGTGATTAAGTTGTCGAAGTTCCGCGTTGTGAGTCGCTGACCAATCAGTTTCACGCAATGCGTCCGATGCCCGGCAGTGGTTTGCCGACAAACCGCGAGAGGGATTATCTCGACGTGGCTTCGGCGGTGGGCGCCGGTTGCCTCTATCAGTAAGCGAGATCCGCAATTTTGCCTGCATGACCCAGGTCAGAAGTAAGTTCTTCGACATTCATAGCTTATCGGCACACTAGCGCATGTCCTTGGCTACCAGATCACCCGCATCAAAGATGCCGTTGGCGCCGAACTGACCCCGACATTACGCTCAGCTTGCACGCCTATTTATAGTTCTAATACCAAGGTTTCCCCCTCAGCCTGTGCCAAGCATCTACCCTTTTTGCGCCCCCAGCCTGTCCGCTTTTTCAGCGCCGCGCTGGCCCATCGGCTCATCATGCCCGACGGTTGTATCATGCCGCGTCTGGGCCTCCATCTCGGCGTTCAGCTCGGCGCCCATGAGGACAATATAGGCCGAGATCCACAGCCACATGAGCAACACGATCACACCGGCAAGTGAGCCAAAACTCTCGTTATATGATCCAAAATTCTTGACGTAGACAGCAAACCCAACAGAGGCGACCAGCCAGATGATGCAGGCGATGATCGAACCGGGAGAGGCCCACTTCCACTCGGCACGGTCGCGATCAGGGCCAAACCGGTAAAGGCAGGCCAGTGCGACGGCAACCAGAACCAGCATGAGTAGCCAGCTTGCCGCGGTAACGATGATCTCGACCACGGGCCCAAGCTGAACAAAGGATAGCGCCGCGGGCACGGCCATCATCAATCCTATCGCCAACAGAACACCGATCATCAGGCCGATGGTCAGACCGAACGTGATGACCTTCAGCCAAATAAATCCCCGATCCTCCTCCTCGTCATATGCGACATTCAGCCCCTCGATCAGACTGCCGATCCCTTTGGACGCAGAATATAGTGCCAGCACAATGCCAAGAACGGCAGCAAGGCCCAGCCCTCCCTGACGCGACCCTGCGACATCCTTGGCCTGAGACAGAATAATTGAGGCCACTTCCTCGGGCATGATCGAGGTCAACGTCTGCAACTCGTCAACGATCTGCGTCGGCTCAACCAGGAGGCCGCCGATCGCCAAAAGAGCGGTCAACGCGGGGAAAATCGCCAGAAGCGCATAGAAGGCGACACCAGCAGCGATGAGGCCAACATGATCCGCCGCCATCTCGTCCTTGACGCGCAGCGCAATGTCCTTCCACCCCTTGGCCGGAAGGTCTGTCGGTTTTTCGGCATGACGTCCTCGGCTCATCAGGGCACTCCTTGGATTGATCTCTGCAATCGATGGGCGGCCCAGATGACGGGCCGCCCACAGTCTTAACTGTTTTTGATGTCTTTGCTGATGTTGCCGAGGTTCTCCTCGTCCGCCTTGTCCTTGGCGGCATCGGCGACGCGGTTCGCTGCCGATTTGGCCTTGCTCACTGCGGCATCGGTTGCACTTTGGTCGCCGGGCGCCGCGCTATCGACATCGGACTTAAACTCCGACGCGACGTTCTTGGCTTCGTCCACACCGGCTTTGACGACCTTTTGTGCCTTCTCAACCTCCTCGGAATAGATCCGTTCGGCTTCGTCATAAAGGTCGTCGCTGTAGCCGCCGACATACTCGTCTTCTATCCGAGTGCGAGGCAATGCGCCTGCAATGGCCGCGCCGACGGCGAAGGCAACTGCGCCAACGACAAGCGGATGTTCGTCGTAGAAATCCGCTACCTGATCACTACCGCGGCTAAGGCGGCGCGCCGCTTCGTCGCGTGCGTCGATGGCACGGGCGCGGGCAGCGGCGATGCGCTCGCGCGCTTCCTCGGACAGATGCTCGGTCCCTTCGGACAGGCGGGCCTGCAACGCTTCTGCGCGCTGTGATGCACTGCTCCAGACATTGCCGGCAGTGTCGCGCACGCCCCGCGCGGCATTGCCGACTGTATCGCGCGCACTGCTGGCCGCATCATAGGCCGTGTCCCGCGCCGAAGCTGCGCCGGACGATACCGACTGCGCGGCAGAGGACGAACCGGAGGCGATCGCGTCTTTGGCACTGCCAGCCGTATCCCTGATGGATGCGCCTGCGCCTGACACCCGGTCACCCAGCGACCTACCCGAGCTGGTGGCACCATGTGAGGCGCCCAGTTCGTCGTGGCCCCAATCGCGTGCCCAATTGGGTTGACGGCCGGTATTGCGCGCAGCTTCCGACTTGGGGCCGGAATAGGCCGCACCGCGCCGCGCTGCGTAATCTGGAACGTCGTGGTCCAAGCGATCCGTATGACTGCCACGGGGCGCAGTGTAGCGATCATCGCGGGTGTCGGCCTTGCGATTGCCGCCAAACATCATCCACGCCAGCCCAATACCGGTCAGGGCCAATGCGACGGGATTGTCCCGCGCCGATTGCGCTACCGAGCGACCGAAATCGCCGCCGTGCTCGCGGAATTGATCGCCGACCTGCTGCACAACGCCGTCAAAAGAAAAGCGGTCCTGCAGGTCTTCGATGGAGTCTTTGAGGCCAGCGCGCTCACGTTCGATCTCGCGCTCGATCTCTTCGGGGGATTTGCTATCACTTGTCATCGTAGGCATCCTTTACTGCGTTGGCGTCACGCTTGATGTTTTTGGCGGTGCGCGAGGGTGCGAGGCTGGACAGCTTGAGATCGTTGATCCCCTTGCCGACCATCACGAATGCGATGATTGCGAAAACCGCACCGACGATCAGCGCGCTCCAGCCTGCGTCGATACCCGCATTGGTGATGGCAGCGACCAGAGCAGCCGACAGCACGTTCAACGCCGTGAGGGCGATGATAACTGCGCCGACGATTAGCCCGATGGCCACAGCCGCCTTGTTCAGATTTTCCGAGACCTCAGCGCGGGCCAGATCGACTTCCTTTCGCACCAGGCTGCTGACATGGTTCAAGGCGTCGCCCAGCATGTCGGTCGTGGACTTTCTTGTCGGATCGCTCATGACGTGCCTCCTGCCCGGTTGGGCGTTACGGGGGAAAAGTCGGCAGGGGCGCCGGACGTATGCCGACCCGCATAAATCTCGGATGAGCTCTGCGATGGCGCGCCGTCATCGTCGCGTCGCGCAGACGCCGTGGCAAAGCGCGTGGCGGCGAAACCGGCCAAGGCGATACCGCCCAAGAACAGCATGGGGTTGCGCTTGGCGAATGTGGTCAGCTCGCTGGCCATCTCGCCCAGATCCTTGCCGCGGATTGAGTCGGAAACATCTGCCAGACCGCCTGCGATCTGCCCAAACGTCCGCTCCTGCGGGGATCCGTCGCGCATGTCGTCCGCTGCCTTGCGCAGTGCCGATGCGATGTCCAATACTTCGTCGGCAACACCGGATTTGGCACTGTCAGCACGGCGCGCGGCCTCTTCGCGTACGGCGCCTGCAGCGTCTTGAGCGGTCTCGCGCGCACTGCTGCTCAGATCTTCGGACACGGATTTGGCCTTGGCCTTGATGTCCTTTGAAGTAGGTGAGGTCGATTTGGTCATGTTACTCTCCTATGGATTTAAAACGCGAGATTGAGGATGGCGAGGACCACCACGATCAATCCGATGAGATAGAAAATTCCGTACATATTTTCCTCGATTCAGGATGAATGTTCACATTCTTGTTGGGTGTGTAGTTAAGGTAGATCAGCCATCGTTGGTTCCGCGAAAACAGCATTTAGCGATTATGCGGCTGCGATGACCCAAACAGCGGCGGCAACAGCCACTACGCATTTATCGACAGAGCATCCGACAGATTAGCCACGAAACTTTGCAGCCACTTATGTTGCGCAACGAGAAAGTCGAACTTCTCATGCCTGCCCGAAATAGGTGCGATTGCCTTGTCGTAAGCTGCCAGAATACGCCTCTCATTCGCGACCAGCTCTAGGGGCGACGACACGGCTACCGCATCGCTGCGCGGAGCGTCTGTAACGTCGGTCCTTTTGATGCAGAGGTAGACTCTCAGTTCTGCGATATTATCCTTTCGGCGTGACAGGATCGTGCTGATCACATCGCCAAACTCAGTATCTTTGACCTTCGCAAACAGAGTCGCGTACTGATCTTGGGTTTCGCAAAGTTGGTTATAAAGCTTAGTTATCGCGTCGTTCGCGTCGATCATCTGATTCTCCTCATGTAGGTTTGCCTGTTTAAGGTTGGTGAGGTGGGAACTCCGCCTCACCTCTGTTGAAGACAGCTATGCGATTGCATCGACGTTGCGCGATCGCTCGGCGAGATCAGTCATGAAGTCGTCGGACCCATAGATTTTGTCCAAAGCCGCATCCAGCTTTTGCGCGGCAACATCGTTTCCGAGCGCCTCGGCAAAGGCCTTGGTCGTGCCGAACCCTGCAATGCCGTAATGGCAAAGGCGCTGGTATTGGGCGATGATCGCGACATCGAGTGCGGCGCCCTGCATGTCACTATCGACAGCATGTTTGCGAGCCTCTTTGACGAGGCCTTCCATGCCTTTGCAGTGCTCTTTTTTTACCTCTGCGCCAGATTCCTCGAGGAGGGACTTGAGCAGGCGAGTATGCTGATCGATACCGTCCTTGGCCGAACTGAGGCGGTCGGTCAGCTTCATGTCCTCGGCCTTGTCGGCCATCGCCGAGACTACTTCGGACATCTGTTCATTCGCGGACCACAGGTCCTGCAATTCTTCGGTGTAGAGATCTTTTAACGTCGTCATTTCAGTTTCCTTTCAATGTAGATCCTGCCGCTGGTGCGGCTGAGGTCGGGTTGCTGGCAACCGGGGGGGTCCCACGTTGCCGGGGCGGCGGCAGATGCCGCCAGTCCATCGCCCGGCCAACGCCCGGCGGGATGCGACCACGCCGTCCGTTGGGTCCGGGCAATCAAAGTGGAGCGCGCTTTAGCGACTCTCCTTGATCTGAAAAATGTCTCGAGCGCCGATATGTTCGCGGGCAGGTCCTGCACGTGGACGCGGCGTTCGGCGGGCACCAGCGGTGGCCACACGCCAAGCGTTCCAGCGACTGCCGACCTTACCAGCCAATCGGCGGCAGGCAGGCAGTCGTCGACCAGATAATCGGTACCTTCGATACGAGCCTTCAGGGCGTCGGACATCCCGCCAACCGCCCGCCCCGCCAAACGACAAGAGGCATGAACGATGACGTCGTCGGCGTGCAACACTTGATACCCTGAGGATCGCAATGCGCGGACAAACTGGCGATCTTCGCCGCATCCGGCAGGCTCGAACCCGCCCACGGCAAGATATGCGGCTTTGTTAAAGACTATACTGGCACCCGCCGCCTCGCCATGAGTGCCACCAAGCTGCGCAGAGCCTGCGGCGTATCTGGCGTATAGCCTCTGAACCAGCGTTCGATAGCGCCCCTCATTCGTGGCGAGAGCGTGATTCATCCCGCTCAGAATGCCCTTTTCGCTCTCGATCAACTCGACCCTGCCACAGACCACATCCGCAGTTTCAAGATGTTGGACGTTGCGGGCAATCCAGTCCGGCGCGACGATACAATCGGCATCTGTCGTCATAAGATAGCGCAGCTGGAGCATGTGGCGCAGGGCATAATCGCACCCTATCCGCCGGGCCGCGCCGACACCGTCCGTAGGGCCTAGGACACAGATCAGAACCTTCAGATCCACGTTATCACGCTCTGCTGCAGCGCGGGCAATCTCGGCCGTCGCATCGGTCGTGTTGTTGACGACCAGAATGACGGTGGCCCTGCTCCGTTGCCCGGCAAAGGCTGCCAGACAGGCACCGATCCGCTCTGCCTCGTTTCGGGCGGGAATGATGACAGCGACATCTTTGGGCGCGGCACACATCATGATCCGTCCCTCGGCAGGCCGCGATCAATGCGATATCCTTCGGTCTGCTGGACCAGATCGAACGCATGAGTGGCACGTAAGGCATGCGTGAACATCCCAACCGCTTCACAACCCTGCAGTTCGTTGCCAGACGGGCCGAGGTAGGACACGCAGATCAGCTCGGCATTGGGCCACTTTGCAGCGACGTCCGTGGCAAGCGCGCCTATGCTGTCCTCGTCCAGAAAGTACAGGATTTCGGAAAATATCAGCAGGTCGAAATGATCGCTGGGAAGAGCGCAGGGATAGAAACCTTTCACGAAGTTGGCTGTCGGAACAGTATGTCGCGCCGCCTCCAGAGCGGTATCCACCGCATCCATGCCGGTGTAGCTTGCGCAAATACCGGCCAAATGGTGCGCAAGCTGTCCGTTGCCGCAGCCCAGTTCGAAGGCCGATTGGTAATGTGCGCGCGCCAATGCTTTGCGGGTCTGCGCAAATTTCTGTTGCTCATACGCGCTGGTCCTGAAGGCCCACGGATCATCACCGCCCGCGTACAAGCCATGAAGATGTTCAAGGTCCACGCCCATCACGGCATCCTCCAAAAAATCTCATCGCCATCGACGAACTTTTCAATCAGCGCTGAAGGCAGCGTGAAGCCGCTTGGGTCGTCGCAGACGATCTGCCCCAGCTGACTTTGATGCGCCGCGATCGCATCACGTTTCGCCGCACGCCAGACTGGGGCGTCGAGAAACAGAGGATCATGCGTCAGCACCTTGCGATCAAAGTCAGGATCATCCCAGCGGCACCAGACCGGGTAGCTGTAGTAAGACCAGTCAGGGCGCATCCGGCGCAGGATTCTGGCGACCTCGGCCACAACCTTGTGGTCTTCGTGATGGTCCTCGGCAGCGGGAACAAAGATATGCCGGGCTGCGCAGGCATCAAGAATTGGCAGCAGGTCCGAAGCGATACCGAACGGATCAAGCTGGTAGAGCTTGGCATCCGGAAGGCCCATCCACGTCACATCAGCGGCCGTGCCGCCTAGTCTGATCACTGCGCTTGTCACTTCGCCTCGTCTGCACAGCGCCAGCCGGGCCGGCGGCCATTCCTGCGAATTCGGGTGCGACGCACTTCCGTCCGTTATGCAGATTACATGAGCACCCCCACCCGCGAATGCCCGCGCCAGCAGCTTGCCACAACCAAGCGACTCGTCGTCCGGATGCGGCGCGAGCACGACCAGCTTGTCATGTGAGGGCACAATATTGGACAGGTGCGGGGCGCGGTCCAGCATCATCCAAATACCCCCCAAGCATTGCCTTCCCGGCCCAAGGCATGTTCCGACGCGCGTTGCTGGAACGCATCGCGGGCCGCTTGCCGCAGATAGACCGCCAGATCGCGGGCCATCCTTCCGGTCTGTGATCCCGCAGCAAAGTGCTGAAGCCCGATGCTCTGCTCGACCGCGCGGATTGCATCCAGCGCGATTTCTTCGGTCAGCAGTCGGGCGGAAATCGAGGTGCTGACAATCTGTTCTGTCGCCAACTCAGTGTCGATGGTGGCCAACGCAGCACGCTCGACCAATGCACTACCTGCCCATGCCCGCATTAGAACAGGCATCAGACGCGCCTTTTGCGGCTCGGCTTGCATCCGGTCCATGGCGCGTAGCTGCGCCGCAGCCCGATCAACAAGGCCAATCGCAGCTCCGGCTTGCAGAGCGGCGATCCGCCAGACTCCGCCGACGAAATGTGGCTCTTTCAGATAGTCGCCGGGCTCTCCCAACCAATCGACGCTGCTCATTGGACAGTCCGTAAAGTCGAACCTGCCCGACGCTGTCGCCCTCATTCCGTGCATGTTCCACACACCAGCATCCGCGCGCGCCATATCCGAGACATCGACCAAGGCCAGACAAACTTCGGGGCCAGAATTGACCGTGACAACAGCGTGGGTCACCGTTCCAAGGCCGGAGGCGAACATTTTGGCACCGTTCAGGCAGGTGCGCGGCGCCGTCCACGTCACCGGAACGTCGGCATCCGCCCCCCACACACCCAGGAACGCGCCCTGAGCGATCAGCGTGCGAACGCGGCACTTCAGGCCGGGCGATCCGTAAAGGTCGATCAAAGCGGACGCGTTTATGTGCCCCTCCCACAAACGCCCGACGCTTAGGTTGGCCGCACCGACCCTCATCAGCATTCTGGCAGTTAGGTCCGGCTGCTCGTATCTGTCCGCGTTCAGTAGGCTGGCCGATCTTAGCAAGTCTATCGAGCTACCGATAGGACGCGTACCGGCTTCCTCAGCCTCTGCTCCGTTCAGCAATTTCGCCAACAGATCTGCCGTGAGATCGCCTTGGCTTGCTTTGGAGGACGGCGTCGCTGGACTTATAGTCGATAGCGGCATCATCTAAGCCTCCCGCGCAGGCAAATACGCAGCGGCGTTGGCTGGCCCCCGCCTGAGCGCGCTTTGTAGAAACTCGGCCCAGACATCCGCGATTTTGGCCAATCGAAATGCGGGATTGACCGTCACAAGCGGAGCGGTGCGCCGCCACTCGACAATCCTATGGAGGATGGCAGCTGGGTCATGCCCGTCGATCCGCTGGTCTGGATCGGCCACGACCTCATCGTTCGCGCCCAGACCCTCGTGGATCAGAACAGGCGTGCCCACCGCATTTGCCTCGGCCAACACAAGGCCGAACGTCTCGGCAAAGGAGGTTTGCGGATAAAATAGGCAGAGCGCCTGTCGCATGTGCCGCACAAGCGTTGGATGCGGCAGCGCGCCCAGAAATGACACGCCATCCGGCACGGTGCCTGTATCCCACCTTAGATAACCCGGATCCGCAACGGCAAGAGTAAGGCTGGGGACAGACAAGCGCAGAGCCGCAAACTGTTCGAATACTTGTCCAAGTCCCTTATGAGGCGAACTGGCGAAGAGAAGCATGTTCGAATCGCGGGCCGAACCGTCGGGTTGCAGATCATCGGCGACCGGATTGTAAATGAACGTGACGCCCGGACAGTCCGACCGTCCGAGAAACGTCGCAAGCGATCTCGCATGTGTCCCCGAGACACATATGACGGTTATTCCAGCAGCTTTCAGAGCCGCGCCCATCGCGCGGTTATGCCGTCCGGGGTAAACATGGAGCCATAGAAAAATCGGCGTGTCGGGATACCGCTTGCGCAGCTTGACCGCGACTTTCCATCGGTTGAGCACGATCATCACGTCGGCGGCCTGCGCATGAAATGGCTTACCGAGGGGGCGCAGTTCGCCCGCAGCAGACTGGATGCAATTCGTTCGGCCAGCCTGATAATGCGTTACGCAGAAACGGCGCCGCAAGGCTGCCCCGACACGCAAAACGGTCGCCTCGGTACCGCCCAGCCCGCCCGTTTCTAGATCGGGCAAATCATAGCCACCCGCGCAACACGGATCGACAAATGCGACGGAGGGTGGGTTGGGTGAATTGGCCAAGATATTCATTGCGCGGCCACGGCGCTGGCAGAGTGCGATGTGACGATATCGGCTAGCCTGACGGCGGTTCGCGCGGTCATGGGCACATCACGCGCTACTAATTTGCAAGGATTGCTGGCAAAACTGACGTGCAGGTCATCGATGTCGATAGGAACAGGCGCGACCCTACCGGTTCGTCGCCATTCATCAACCTTGCCCCATACCAGCTGCCGGTCGGTCTTGCGCTTGGCGCTGTTGTAATCCGAAACGCTGGACTGGGTCAGGCTGCCGGGTGTTTCGATCTTCGTCAGAAGCAACTCGGGAATGATCCACACGATTTCGCCGTTCAGGATCAGACGATTGCGAAATTCCCGATCCTCTTCGATGCAATCCTCGAACCCGCCCAGCCGTTTTAGCACATCGGCGCGAAAGAGGCCGGAGTTGATATGCGTCCACTCGCCGGGTACGCGGCTGCCCATCTGGAGGTTTGGGAACACGTCATCAAACAGCGAAATGTCTCGCCGAATTTCCACCCGCCGCCCGTCCGGAAGGATGAGTTCGTGATGCGTCAGCGCTGCGCCCACCTCCAGCGTTTGCCCAGCGACCTTGCCCGAGAGCGCCCAGTTCAGACACTCGTCAGCTCTGATATTGCAAGCTGTCAGCACACGCACCTGATGCAGAACCTTATCGCGATGCGGCAGATCGTCGGAATCGTGAAAGGTGATGGCCTCGCCGTCAGTCAGCAGAATGCCAGCGTTTTTGGCCTGCGCCGTACCGAGGTTATTAATCAGTCGGATATAGTTGAAACGGGGATCGTCGAAAAATGGGCGTAAGGTGACGGCCGTATCATCAGTGCTGGCATCGTCGATGACGGTTACCCGGCAATTCCACCATGACTGATCCAACGCAGCTTGGGCGGCCTTGGCGATCAGGTGAGCGCGATTATAGGTCGGAATGACGATATCGACCAACGGTGCGAGGGGATCACTACTCATGCTGTGGCCCTCACCCTATCCAGTGCGATGGAGGTGCGATAGGACCGCAGGCTCTTGTTTGTAAGCAGTGCAGCGGGCAGAGGCAGCATGAGCGTGAACAACGCTGCGATGACCAGAAGATGTGTCGGCCCGACGACGATCAGGGTACAAAGCGAGACAATGAACAGGACCATATGACCGATCGGCGCTGGGCGGTTTTGTTGTTCCTCGGCGCCGGATTTGTTCGTGACGACAAATTGCAATTTGACGCCAAGTAGCCCGTCAAGGGTCGCCTTCGCAGATTGGGGTGCCAACGCGATGCGGCATGCCAGAGCGGCGAGGATCATGGAAGGACTGCGCGCTTCGTTGATGCCGCGCTCTGTCACGCGCAAGACGATATCGAGAAGGCTGAGGACGATCGTAGCAGCGGCAAACGCCACCAAAGCAGCGGGCGCTCGGTCTAGCAGCAGCGCAGTGAGCAAGAGGACCGCAGGCACCAAAGCCAGATTAAACCACGCAGTAAGTTGCGTAATGACGACCAGACGCTGTTGTAGTTTGAGCGAGCTTGCCTGCCCAAGGATGATCGGCAAGTGACGAAGCAAGGTCCGCAGGTTTCCGCTGCACCAGCGGTATCGTTGCTTCTCTAGATCGCTCAAGGACAACGGGAGCAGTCCCTGACCCACGACTTGATTGATAAAGCGTCCAGCATATCCGGCATGGCACAGCCTTACGCCCAGTTCGGCATCTTCGGTGGTGGTGACGCCGGACCATCCACCGACAGCCTCCAAAGCATCGCGGGAGATCACGCACAGCGTGCCGGTCAGCAGCACCGCTTCGGCGTCATCGGCGATCATCGCATTCGATCTGAAATATTCCTCCAGTTCGGCATCGACCCCGGCAGCCACCTCACCCGTCCCGCGGTAGGATTGCGGGAACTGAACGTAGTCTGCACCGGTCCGTTGCAGCGCCGATGACGCGATGCTCAGGAAATCCCGCTGCACGACGTAATCTGCGTCCACCGTCACTATATGCGTCGCGTCCGCACGCGTAAGTTCAAGGGCAATGTTGAGCGCACCAGCCTTGGCGCCGCGCACATTCATTCGGTGCGCGAACTTTAGGCGATCAGGATACTGCGCGCAGAAAGCCTCTACCGGACGCCACAGATCGTTATTCAAAGTGTTATTGTCCATCACCACGATCTCATAGTCGCTTGCTGGCCAATCCTGTTTCAGCAACGATTGCAGCGTATGAATGACCATCGCTGCAGGCTCTGAATGGGTTGCAACATGAATGGAAAACACAGGCGCCGGAAACGATCCGCCTGCCCGGTTCGCAGGTCTGGAGCAGTGTGCCATCAAGGGTCGAAGGCACATCAGCACAACCTGAAAAGCAAGAACTGCGCCGCAGACGACTATGCCAACGACAGGGAGCAGAACACAGACAATCAACAATCCGCTGGCGACAAGCAGTCTGAGTTTCATTGTTCACCCCCGAGGTGTTAAACGCCGCAAGGGACGCTTGGAATTGGGCTGATAAGATCACCGATGCGTAAACGTCGTCTTGGGAACGTCAGTTCCCGCTTTAACGAACATTGCGCGACTCAGCCTTACGTCTCTGATTTATCGCGCGTCGGATGACGCCGCTTAGAACTAGATTAAATGAGCGAATTTCCGCTAGGCCGCAGGAAACCAAGAGGTGTCCATATCGGCATAACGATCATGGAAATCCGTCAGCGCAATTAACTCTTCTTCTTTCAGCAACTGAAGATGATTGTCGCGTCGCCGGATAACTCCGGCTTCTTCCATTTTGATCAGCGTTTTGCTGATATAGACGTTGGTGAGGCCCAGATAATCAGCAATCTGACTTTGTGTCATGGGTAGCCGGATGGTATCGGTCATCTGCAGGTTGGTAACCCGCAATCTGGATATTAGGTCGAGCAGCATGTAACTGACACGCTCGCGAGCGCTCATCCGTCCCATCGCGCGCAGAAGATCAATCAGAACGACCTGATCGCGCAGCGCGATTGAAAGCAAAAGTGCGGAAAGTCGCGGAGACTCCCTCAGAATTACATCCAACGCTGATTTGGGGAACGGACAGAGACAGACCTCTTCCATTGTGCAAAGCGTCGTCGTCAAATGCTTCAGCGCGACATCCGGAAAACCGATGATATCGCCCGGATGATGGATCTTGACGATCTGACGCCGCCCGTCCGGCAAGTCGGTATAGCTGAAAGCCCAGCCATGCTTGACCACGTAGAGGTCGCCGTTCGAGTCACCGCCTTGATAGACTTCTACTGCAGCGCCGTAGGTCCGTTCGGATTTCTCCAGCTTTGCCAGCTTGTTTTTATCGGCGTCGGTCAGGTCGACATAATGGGATAGTTTCGTAACCAGACAGCTTGATTTATCGGGCATTGGAAACCTCATCTGTTGCTGCGGATATGGGGCCAATCAAATACATTGGAACGCAAAAGGTAAGCGCCAAGATGAACTCGGCAACCGTTAAGCTACCTAGTCCGCAAGCGATATCTATCGACCCCACGCTCCGGATTGCGGCACCGCAACTGATACCATTCAGGCGTTGGCCTTTGTCGGTTGGCATGATGGCACCGGCCCCCAGTGGCTTGCCTTTAGTCTCGCGATAGAGATCGACGACCAGTCCGCGACCTCCGGCAAAGAGGGCCGGTGGGGCAAATTCGGTAAAATCGTTCATCGGGGAAACCCTCATCCCAGCCGGTGTCTACCTTTGGAGCGCCCGTGTAACCGCCTACCTGCCATGCCAATTCAATCTGGATTGAACCGGCGCGGGCGAGGCTGCGTTACAGCGGTTTACGGGCGGACAAGGATAAGTTGGCCGAGCGCGCTTGAATCACATTCTGCGCGCGTGATTCGCGCTGGCGGGCAATCAGGGAGGGAGCAACCATGTTTTTCGAAGATGTCATTTTAGACGCGATTGCCAAAGGCCTCTTTCTAAGCGCCTGCGGCATCGCGTGGATCATTCTGCTGGTTCGGATCATCGGTCTGCGGTCGTTCTCAAAAACCACCGATATCGGTAAACAACTCGACCCGCTAAATGTTGTGCTTGTCGCAGCCCCAACGGGTTTCTTCCGCTCAAATAGCGGATTTCGGTCATTTAGCGCTGTTTGTGGTGCTATGTCGGCACAAGTTTCACGAGGCGTTTTAGGTTCTGGGCGGTGGCTGCGAGGAGGAATTCTTCTTTGGCTCCTGATAACCCGCGAAGCCTGAGGCGGGTTAGTTTCTGCCATCGTTTGAGGTGGGCAAATAACATTTCAATTTTCTTGCGTCGGGTGCGGGCAACTTGAAACGCCTTTGTATCGGCCAAGTCTTGAACGGTCTGCCTGGCCTCCTCGTCCATCAGCCGCATGACTGCGCGCGATGGGGCATCTGTGCATTGGCTTTTAAGCGGGCAGTCACGGCATTGGGACGGCGTCGCCTTGTATCGTTTCGCGCGCGTGTCTTCATCAATACTCTTGAGGGGTAACTGATGGCCATGCGGGCAGACATATTGATCGTTCGCCGCATCATACTCGAATGCATCACGTGTGAATTTACCGAAGGTTTGAGCCTTGCGATCAAGGACTGGAATGTAGGGCGTGATCTTGCGTTCCAACAACCAAGATAAAAACGGTCCCGTTCCATAGATCTTATCCGCTGGGATTGTCTTGGGGTCATACCCTGCAACCTCACGTTCCAGCATGGCTTTGGCGGCGGCAATCTCTTGGCTAAGCCGTGCAGGGGTGCCCCCAACATCAACAATGATGGCGTGCTTGTCGTCCGCCAAATAGTTGACCTCATAGCTGAAGCGGCCCGGACCATCCTTTAGCGACCACACCGCTTGTGGATCTGTTTCAGACAGGTATTTGGGCGGCTTGTGTTTGGGGCCCGGCACTGGGTTCGCGCTATTCTCCAAGCCATCAAGGTAGTCCTGAACCGGTCGCGATATGGTATTATGCGTCGCCCAAATCTCTTCGACCTCTGTCGGCGCAGCCTTTCTGGCGCGATTGGCATCAGCATGAATGGTGCTGCCATCGATTAACGCCCCGGCGCCCCCAATCAAGCCGTTATCTGCACAAGCACCAACCACCAGATCAAAGACACGCCGTATGACATCACCATCAGCGAAACGCCCGTGTCGGTTTTTGGAAAATGTTGAGCGTTCGGGCACCGCCCCTTCAAGGCTGAGACGACAAAACCAACGATAGGCGAGGTTCAGATGCACCTCCTCACAAAGCCGAGTCTCAGACCGAATGCCGTAGAGATAGCCCACAAGCAACATCCGGATCATCAACTCAGGGTCAATCGACGGGCGGCCTGTGTGGCTGTAAAGCGAAGCAAGTTCAGTGCGGAGGGCTGAGAAGTCCACAAATCGATCCACGTGGCGCAGCAGATGATCCTCAGGAATGTAATCTTCCAACCGAAGCCGATAGAAAAGTTGCTCCTACGGTTCGACTTGCCCCATCATAGCGCCACCCTCCACATTAATAAATCAATTGAATTAGCCGGATGGCAGGTAATCAACCATATTCTACGGCCAGAAACACAACATTTAGCGGGTCGAGTTTTTCACCGATATCCACCAATTTTGATTTCGTCATGACTATCGCAATGGGATCGCTGCTTGCCAGCGCGTCTCAGTCATCGCAGTGGACGAGTTTCCTGCAAAGCCTTGTCGCAATGGCTGCTCTTTTTCTGATGCAGTATATTGTGGCTAAGATGCGCCAACGCTTGCCCCGTTTCGACGAGGTGGTCCAGAATTCCCCCGCCCTTCTGACGAGGGATGGTATCATTTTTCAAGACGCTTTACGTGCGACCCGTGTTTCCGAAGATGACCTGACCGCAAAGTTGCGCGAGGCCAATGCTCTCGATCTGTCGCGTGTTCGCGCGGTAGTGCTTGAAACGACGGGCGATGTCTCCGTTCTTCACGGTGACCGTATGGATGAAAAACTGTTGCAGGGTATAGGTCGAACTTAGTTTTGGGATCAATTTGGCGTCGTCAAGGCACCTATATCCGAAAAACTTAGCGGACAACATTTTCATCCGCGTCTCCACACAGCGTCCGGACTTGGTTCCCGTTGGCGCAGACCTCACTGTTAGTGATTTCGCTTGCCAACCAATCATGGCATTCCGAGATATTGTTATGAATGAACAATATCCCGTAACGCTTTTGTTGCTCTAACAACGTCCACTAAGCTAGCCTGTTAACTTCGCGTCGGCGGTCGGCTTGACTGCTTGTCATCCGTTTCCTACACTATTTCCCAGTTCATTCTATTGGCGCTACTACAATCCCGAATTGGAAAGTGTTTTGAGCCTAACTGAGCTGTCAGCTTGCATTTTCACGACTTGGTCGCCGACGATAGGTGATCCAACCTTGATGGGGTGGATAACAGTAGCCTCATACGTCGCGGCCAGCGTATTGGCGGCGCTGGTTTTCTACCGGCAAGCCGGTCGGCAACGCATATTTTGGCTGGGATTGTTAGCCCTTCTTCTTTTGTTGGCGATTAATAAGCAGCTTGATTTGCAGTCAGCTTTGACCGCAGCAGGACGGTGCTTAGCCAAGGCGCAGGGCTGGTATGCTGAACGTCAATCCGTACAAATCAAGTTCATATTTTTGATTATTGGAACAAGCCTTCTGGCAGCGCTATTATTGGCTTGGGCGATGCGAAAGGAACTGGTGAATATTTGGCTTGCTTTGATCGGGATCGCCTTTCTGCTTGCATTCGTCGCCATTCGTGCCGCCGGATTGCATCATTTTGACCACTTCATCGGACATAAAATAGGCAGCATTCACATGAACTGGATACTCGAGCTGGGCGGCATTGCAATGATTGCTGTGAACGCACTCCATCTGCTTCTGCGCAGATCAAAGGGCGACTCCTGATTTATTTCATACGCTAAGCCGTTCTATCCTGCCAATCATCGACCAGATTGCATATCCACTATTGCACATCAAACAGGCGCATTAGTTTTTTCAGTTCTTTTCTGCTTAATGCGAAAATATTCCGATGATCAAGATTTCAAACCTCACCGTTGGCGCATGGTATCAACCCGTTGCAAAGCATCGTCTGCTCACAGATGTCGCGCCAGACCGGCCACTGCATCATAGTAATATCGTCCAGATTCAGGCCGAAAGCGACAGGTTCAAGGACAAGTAAAATGTAGGGTTCAGCGAAAGCCGAACGAAAAGGCAAGAAGCAGACGCTGAACGCCGCCGTCACCACGACAGCGGTTCACTTTCATTCCATGAAATTTCTCAAAATGGAAATTGTGTGCGTTTCCTTCAGTTGCAACCTATTGCTCTATAAACCACGAAGGGAGAGTATGTTGAGGCGCCATTCCGCAGGCGATCCGACCCGCTTTTACCGCAGCAACGAAACGTGTTCCTGAGTAGTGCCTGCGTCGCATCTTTCCTGATTGCTATAGCGGCATACGGCCATCTGTTAGGGGCCAAAATTCGTTCAACCAGGCTGAAATAGACTTTCAGTGGGCAAAATGCGCCCGCGTTGGAACGTGTCTATTGCAGAGCATTACCAAAGCTATTCACCCTAAGGAATGTTTTGAAACGGGGCAGACAAACATCCTGTTGTCGGGCGACAGCCACGGTGCATCGCTGTATCTCGGATTGGCAAATCTTATGGGCGACGGGATGGCTTTGACGCAATTGACCGCAAGCGGTTGCCCGCTAATGCTAATGCTAATGCCAATGCCAATGCCAATGCCAATGCTTGAGAGTTTGACGCATCGAAGAAATTGTAATGAGGTTAATGCTCACGTCTTCGATCATATCGCAAAAGTAGGCTATGATCGCATCATCCTCGACGCGGGGTGGCGTCATGGCCACTATCCAATATCACTCGACGAAACGGTAGCGAAACTGCTCTCTACGCAAGCCATGCGAAGTCTTTCACCGATATCAGTGGTTTAAAACTGGTTTTGTGAATGTGCCGCTCTTGAGGCTCCGGAACAGCGCCTGGAGGCAGTGATAGTCCAACGCGTTGACTAAGGGCCACCCGAAGGCAGCCCTTGTCAGATATCGACCTATTAAATCAGGCTTTAGTGTCTTGCGGAATGCGCAGAACCTGACCGGGATAGATTTTGTCCGGATGACTCAGCATCGGCTTGTTTGCCTCAAAGATCTCCATGTAACGGTTTGCGCTACCAAGCGTCTTCTTAGCGATGGCCGAAAGGTTGTCGCCCGCTTCAACGGTGTGGAACACTGGTTCGTCTGCGTGATCGTCTTCAACTTCGGCTACGCCTGCGACGTTCCCGACAGCCAAAATGACCTTTTCGCGGACCTCTTTAGACACCGCCTTGCCTTTGATTTTCACCTTGTCACCCTCGACCGAAATGTCGAGACTTTTGGCGTCCAGACCAAGATCCGCGACCTCCTTATTTAGAGCATCTGCTGTTGGGTGATCCGCAACATTCTTGCCGGATTTCTTTCAGAAATTAAACAGTCCCATTCGTCTCTCCTTTTGACGGCTAATCCATTAAATACAATCACTTTGGCGGGACGTATAGCATGTCTTGGGGGGAACCATTTTGCTGTGATGCCACCGATTCTTGGAAGCCGGTCCCTGTTGATCACGCAAAGGTAAAAGGAATCAGGCTTTCTGTTCTGGGAATGCATTTCCCCTCGACCGTAACGAACGCGAGAATCTGGACAGCGCCGCATATGGGACGTCCCGCAAACAGCTGGAACAAATCAGGTTGTCGCAGCCAGTCATCCTGCGGTACGCATCAACGAGCTCATGCCTTGGAACTTCTACAAGCCAGTTTTGTTGGATATGCGCGCGACGCTACCAGACAAATTTTGCAATTCTTCCGAGGTCGACAGACATGCCATCGACAGCTGTGATTATCATCAACTATGGAACTGCTGCGCTGGCGATTGCGGCTGTGCAAAGTGTCCTGAACTTGGCTTTGGACGATGTAACTGTGCATCTGCTTGATAACGCGTCACCCGGTGATGACGCTGACACACTCACACGCGCCCACAGCGATGAGGACTGGGCCGCGCATGTCATACTTCACCCAGAAACCCAGAACCATGGATTTGGACGCGGCAACAACCTTGTTCTGCAAAAGCTTGCCGCTCAAGATGTCCCTCCAGACAGAGTTTTGCTGCTGAATCCCGACGCGCAGCTTGAGAACGATGTGATCACGCGAATGGGGGCCTTTTTGGATTCCCACCACGATGTCGGCATGGTTGGCGCGGGTATCACCCAGCCAGACGGTAACCCTGTGACAGCCGCGTTCCGCTTTCCCAGTATCGCCGATACTTTCGCCACGCAGTGCAATTTCGGCCCAATCACCAGACTGTTGCACCGCTGGCAAGTGCCGCTGTCGCCCGATCACCCTACTGGCCAAGTCGATTGGGTTGCTGGAGCGGCGGTGATCTGTCGGATGAAGGCATTGCGCGATGTCGGTTTCTTTGACCCCGGTTTCTTTCTTTACTTCGAAGAGGTCGATCTGATGCGCCGGGCCCGGCGCATCGGATGGAAGACGTGGTATTTGCCCGAAGCCCGCGTGATCCATGTAGAGGGCGCCGCAACAGGCGTAAAAAGCGAAAACCGCAATCGCAGACCTGCATATTGGTATCACTCTTGGCAGTATTACCACATCAACGCGCATGGGCGGATAGGTGCGACTCTAGCGGCTTTGGCGTTTGTCGCGGGAACGGCAAGCGGCTACATAGTGGCGAAATTACGTGGTAGATCGAACAGTTCCACGGAAAATGTCATACCTGACTTCTGGCGCTACGCCGTTGGTCCACTGTTGCGAGCGCCCCGTGGCTAAAGATCTGATAAATACAAATGCGATCTTTGGTGAAGTAAGCCTTCAGAAACGAAATCCGGGCCGTCATAACGCGAACCCGGATGGGGTCGGGTTCTGGACACTGGTGCGCGAAGATTTCATCACCCATGATCGTGAATTTTTCGCCCAAGGGTTTTGGGCGCTGTTCTGGCACCGCTTTGGCAACTGGCGCATGTCGATAAAGCCACGGGTTGTACGGATGCCTCTAAGCCTGTTTTACAGGGTGATGTTCAAGGCTTGTCAGTGGTTCGCAGGTATCGAGCTGCCCTACACGACCTATGTTGGACGACGAGTGAAGCTTGAGCATTTCGGCGGTATGATACTGGTTGCACATAGAATTGGGGACGATGTCATCATCCGGCAGAACACTACCTTTGGCGTTGTCCGGACCAATAGCGAGGCTGGGCGACCGGTTATTGGCGACAGGGTCGATATTGGTGCCGGTGCCGTGCTGATCGGCAAAATCATCGTTGGTGACGACGTAACAATTGGGGCAAATGCAGTCGTGCTAGATGATGTCGAGGCCGGTTGCGTGGCGGTTGGTGTGCCAGCACGCGTCAGTAGACGGCAGAACGACTAAACCATACCCAAGATTTCTAGATAGCGTCCGTCCAAAGATTGCCTGACAATAATTAGACGCTGCCTTTGGCAAAGATATACGAAAGCCTCGCTGCGGCCATTCAGGCGCGCTCAACAAGCACTCAGGTCCGGAACGGCCACCTCTGGGTCAGATTTTTGCTATCATAAACCTCCGTTGGCACCTCTGGAGGGCCACCGCAAACACCCAACAATCGCACTGTTCGCTGATGCTTCGGCAAATGGAGACGTGTTGTTAACGCTGTTAAAGACGTTGGCCTTGCTGTTTGACCTAAGTCAACGACCCATGAACCCGTCCGCCATATGTGTAGACCAGATGCCAACTGCAAGTTCGGGCACTCACTGCGTGCGGAGCCATCGCGCAGGGCCAATTTCTTCTCGGCCCGCAGCGCCAAGCTCAGCCTCCGAGACCGGGCACGGAGTCCGGCTCTGATCCTGACAGGAGGAGGTCCAGATGAAGGTACTCATCATTTACGCAACGGTTGAGGGGCAAACATTCAAAATTGCCCGTTTCGCCGCCGAGCATATCAAAGAATTGGGGCATGAAGCTGTGCTGGCCAACGCTGATGATCCCACAAAACTTGATTTTGAGAGTATGGACGCCGTTATTCTCGCGGCACCAGTCCACCAACGGCGGCACCCCAAGACCTTCGAAGCACTTTTTGAAGCCTCGCGAAGCGCGCTGGAGCAGCGCAAAACACTTCTGATGTCGGTTAGCCTGAACGCCGCATTCCCCGAAGGCCTGAGCGAAGCCAAAAACTACGTAAGTGAACTTAAAATTAGCACGGGCTTTACACCTGATGTCGAAATGTTGGTAGCGGGCGCTGTTCGCATCGGCGAATACGACTACTTCGCCACGCAGGTTATCCAGCATGTTGTTCTCCGTGATCGGGACTACGACCTGAGTGCCGGAGAACACGAGTTCACCGACTGGCAAGCCGTGTCATCAGAGATTTCCAAGTTTTTAGAGAGTGAGTAGCGGGAACTCTGCGAGCCACTAACCGGCTATTCATTATCCCTGTCAACTGTTGCCCTGCAGTGGTTTGCTGGCGAACTACAAGAGAGACGTTGATCAGTCACCTGCCTGTCGCCCGGCAAGGCATGTTTACATGCGCGAGAGTAGCCTGCGTCTCTCAGCGAGGCGGCAACCATGCGATAGCCATAAACTGTCTCATCGCGTGGACAGCCCCCAGCTGAGGCAGTTTTCGGGTGTAGTTTGGCACGAATGGTTGCAGGACATACAACCGCCGTCAATTGCGGCAGATTGATGCGAAAAAGGACAGCGGCGGTGCCGAAAATTCAACTTGAAAAACAATGCTGACGCCCCATTTCAACGCGCTACTAGATGGACCGGCAAGCTTTAGACCGCAGGCGGACAGTCTTCTCGTTTTTCAATGGCAGGGCTACCGCGCGACTACATAAATCTGAAAGAGCTCTAGCTCTCCATCACTTGGCAAAATTCTCTATGAAAAAGGACAGCACTATCGTCGACAAGATCGAAAATAACGACACCTCGTCTGATGAACCCTCAAAGGATCGGAAGCGCGACGATGACACCCGTGCCAAGAAGGAAAGGCGGGAGTCTCGTGAGGAGATGCCGACGCAAACCGAAAAATCGCTGACCAAGGACGAACGAGAGGCTGTTGCCGACCACGGCAAACTGTCAGCGTTAAGTGTCTATTCGGTCATTCTGCGCGAAGGCGAAGAGGAGCTGGATCGTCCCAAAACGTCGCTTTGGTGGTCGGGTGTCGCGGCGGGTATCGGAATTTCGACGTCTGTCCTGACCGAGGGTGTCATCCGGTCCGGCGTGGGGGGCGACTCGCCTTATCTGACGGTCATCGAAAGCTTCGGCTACACATTCGGGTTCGTTTTGGTGATTATGTGCAGGCTTCAACTGTTCACTGAAAATACGATAACCGTCGTGCTACCTGTTCTGGCCAGCCCAACGCGACATCATTTTTACCGCACCGCGCGCCTGTGGGGTATTGTCTTTGCTGCAAACATGTTTGGAACGTTCTTTACGGCCGCCATCGCTGTGCATGGTGGCATTCTCACAGACGAAGTACTGTCTGCGATTTTCGAGATATCCCATCATCTTGCAGATTTGCCTCCATCAACAACGCTATTGCGTGGCATTCCAGCGGGCTTTTTCATCGCGGCATTAGTGTGGATGCTGCCCTCAACAAAAGGCTCTGAGGTGGTCGTTATCATCTTATTCACATGGCTGATCGCGGCGGGTGGATTTACCCATGTCGTTGCAGGATCAAATGAGATTTTCAATCTGGTGCTGATCGGCGAGATGAATATCTTTACCGCTTTTATCAACCATATATTCCCGATGCTCATCGGCAATATACTGGGTGGTACGGGGCTGTTTGCCCTGTTGGCCTATGGTCAAGTAAAGCAAGAGTTGTGAGATGACCCGTTCCATTTGAGCGGATTTCGCAACACGGCAAGGGCTGGACAAACTATACTTGGGCCTTGAAGAAGCATGGTTCGCTGTCGATCCGCTGCCCGGCAGAGCAGTGCGCAGCACTGTCGCGAGAGGGTGGCCTGACGCCGAGATGATTTGGAAGGGCAGACAACGGGTCTCGCGAGCGGCCGCACCTGACGCTTACAGCGATACACTCGATCCTTGAGTAAATTCACCATCCAAATTAGTGCGTTGCCAGCCAAAAAAATCATGTAGTGAGCCGGATAGTCCCGTCGGTCCGCGACCTACCCTGCTGGTCCACACTTGAGTACATTCGGCTGCTGGAGTGAAATGCTGAGTTGGCCTTACCTGCAAATCAAACCCTCGCTTGCCCTCACAACGCGCCCTTGCCCCCTGACACCTTCTCTGCCTACCTTGCTGCGATCGACGCCACAGCGCGCCGACAGCCAGGAGGATGCCATGAAATCGCCCGTAGCTCACCCTTTCAGCGGGCCGGATCTCTGCGCGTACGAGGCGCATCAGATCGTCGCCCTTTTGCGCAAGGGCGAGATCGCACCGCGCGATTTGCTGGACGCCGCGCGTGCCCGCACGCAAGCGGTCGAACCGCAGATCAACGCAATGCCGACGACCTGCTGGGACCGGGCCGATGCGGCAATTTCCGCTCTTGAAGGGGCCGGGCATGACACGCCCGGCTGGCTGGCCGGCCTGCCCATCGCCATCAAGGATCTGACCCCGGTCGCCGGCGTGCGCACGACCTTCGGCACGAAGGGCCTGGCTGACTACATCCCCGATGCCAGCGATCCACTGGTCGAGCGACTGGAGGCGCGCGGCGCGCTGGTGGTGGGCAAGACCAACACCCCCGAAATGGGCGCCGGGGCCAATACATTCAACAAGGTATTTGGCGCGACTGTGAATCCCTGGAACACGTCGATGAACGCGGGCGGCTCCTCCGGCGGGGCGGCGGCGGGTTTGGCGACGGGCGAAGTGTGGCTCAGCCACGGGTCCGATCACGGCGGCTCGCTACGCACGCCTGCGGCTTATTGCGGTGTCGTCGGGATGCGGCCCAGCCCCGGTCGGGCGGGCGGCGCATCGCTAAATGCAGGGTATCTGATCGAGAGCGTTCAGGGCCCGATGGCGCGCTCTGTCACAGACTGCGCGCTGTTCCTCGACGCGATGGCTGGGTTTGAGCCGCGCTTTCCCATTTCATATCCGGCGCCGGACAAGCCGTTTCAAGAGGCCGTGCGAAGGGCGGAGGGCAAGCTGCGCATCGGGTACGCACCCAATCTGGGCGGTTTTAGCCCAGTCGATGCCGAAATGGCTGATCATCTGAGCGGCGCGATGAAGCAGCTGGAGCGCAGCGGCGCGACCGTCGAAGAGGCCTGCCCCGATGTTACGGGATTGGAGCGGACCTATCATATCCTGCGCGGCATCAGCTGGGTCACGGCATCGCGGACGATGGACCCCGCGGTGCGCCAGCATTTCAAGCCGACGCTGGAAGAGAACACCCGCTTTGGCGAGGGCCTGACAATTCAGGACGTGGCCGAGGCAGAGGTGGGTCGCACGACGATCTTCAACGCAATGCTGACCTTCTTTGAGCGGTTCGATGTGTTGGCCCTACCAGTCGTCGGCTGTATGCCACACCCGCAATCCGAGGAATGGGTGCGCGAGATCGGCGGTCAGACGCTGACGGGCTACATGGATTGGCTGCGCTTTGCCTTTCTCGCTACAACGGCAGGCCTGCCCGCGATGTCCGTGCCGGTGGGCCTGGGTCCGCGCAACATGCCCGTCGGCCTGCAACTGGTCGGCAAGCCGCGAGGCGAGGCGGGATTGCTCGCTGCGGCGCGATTTGTCGAGATGGCGATGGGCGGGCCGCTGGGCCCGATTGATCCGGTGGCGGGCTAAAGCAGGATTGCCGCCAGCGCCGCTATTATCAGCGCGCCGACGAGGACCGCCAGACCGATGGTGCCACCCAGACGGCGCTGCGGCTGGACCGTGCCGCATGATTTGCAATAAGTCGCAGAGCGGCTGATCTTAGCGCCGCAAATCAGGCAATGCGCCATCAGGCGACGTGATCGCGGCCGAGGCGAGCAAAGACGTCGATGCAGGGATCGAGTAGATCGACCTCGCAATATTCATCCGTCTGATGCGCCATCGCCATTGTGCCCGGTCCCATGATCAGGGTCGGCGGATTGCCCATCGCAGGTTTCAGAACCGAGGCGTCGGTGAAATAAGTCGCCGTTGCAACTTCGGGCGCAGTGCCAAGGATTTCTTCGGTCGTGGCAAAGACCTGTTTCATCCAAGGATCGTCGAAATCGGTATAGACGTTGTCCATATCGGTCAGCGCCTCCAGCCGCACGTCAGCACCCAAAAGGCGCTGCAAATCCTCGCGAATTTCCGCGTTTGTCTGCCCCACGACCGAGCGGATATCGACGCCGACGCGCGCCAGATCCGGAACCGAATTGATGTTCAGCCCCGCCTGCATGTTGCCCACGTTCAGCGTCGGCCCGCCCATCACCTGATGCGGTTTGATCCCGAAATCATGACTGCGCAGCCTTTCGATGCTCTCGACTGCGGCGAAAATCGCGTTGCGCCCCTTTTCGGGCATGGAGCCATGTGCGGCCACGCCCTCATGCACCAAATTCATCCAGAGCGCGCCCTTGTGCCCACACAGCGCGCGGTTGTCCGTCGGCTCGGCGATGACCAGCGCGGCGCAATCGGACAAGAGGTCTGACTCGGCCAGTGCCAGCGCACCTTCACAGCCGGTTTCTTCGCCAGAGGTGATAATCAACTGGATCTCGGCATGACGCGTTTCGATCTTTGCCAGACGCAACGCGGCGACGACGAACGCAGCAACGCCCGCCTTCATGTCGGACGTCCCGCGCCCATACAGGCGACCATCCTTGATCTCGCCCGCGAAGGGATCGACGCTCCATTTTGCCTGCCCCAAAGGCACAGTATCGACATGACCCGAATAGACCAGCGGCGCACGTTTCGCAGGCTCGGTTGCGGGCAAACGCACAATCAGGTTGGGCCGGTTTGGGCGCCAATCGTGCCAAGTCAGCTCGTATCCGGCGGGCTCCAACAGGCTTGCCAGATACTTGAAACAATCCGCCTCGTTGCCCGGCGGGTTGATCGTGTCGAAGGCAATCAGGCGTTTGGTCAGCTCAACGCCGGTGATGGTGTCGCTCATGTGATAGCTCCGGTTAAATCAGGCGGCATCGCGCAGGTGGCAGGCGGCCATATGGCCCGGCGCGACCTCTTGCAGCTTTGGCTCGTCATGGAAGCAACGCTCAAACGCGAACGGGCAGCGGGTATTGAAGCTGCACCCCTTTGGCGGATTCAGCGGGCTTGGAACATCGCCTTTCAGCACGGTGCGCGCACGCCGTTTACGCGGGTCCGGCACGGGGACCGACTCTAGCAGCGCCTGCGTATAGGGGTGCTGCGGGTCACGAAAGAGGCTGCGTTTGTCGGTGATTTCCACCATCTTGCCTAGATACATCACGCCGATGCGGTGGCTGATATGCTGAACGATCGCCAGATCATGTGCGATGAAAAGATAGGACAGACCCATTTCCTCCTGCAGATCCATCATCAGGTTGATGACCTGCGCCTGAACCGACACATCCAGCGCCGACACGGGTTCATCCGCGATGATGATTTCAGGGTTCAGCGCGAGCGCCCGCGCGATACCAAGCCGCTGACGCTGCCCGCCCGAAAACTCGTAAGGAAAGCGGTGCATCGCATCGGGGCGCAGCCCGACGCGCGCAAAGAGGTCGGCGACCTTCTCCAGACGCGCGCGGCGTGATCCAGTGTCGAAATTACCCAAAGGCTCGGCCACGATATCCTGCGCGCGCATGCGTTGGTTGAGGGACGCGTAGGGATCTTGAAAAATCACCTGCATCTCGCGGCGGTGCTGCAACATCTTTTTGCGGCTGAGATGGGTGATGTCCTTGCCCTTGAGCAGGATTTGCCCCTCGGTGGGGTCCTCCAGCCTGAGGATCGTCTTGCCTACGGTGGACTTGCCACAGCCGGATTCGCCCACGATGCCCAGCGTTTCGCCCGCGCGGACGCTGAACGAAATGCCGTCGACGGCATAGACGCGCGCCTGCTCGCGGTTCAGCAATCCCCCCTTGATCGGGAAATGCTTGGCCAGATTCCTGACCTCCAGCAGTGGGGTGCCGTCGCTCATGCTGTCCACTCCGGCAGATTGGCGCTTTCCCAGCAGGCGGCCAGATGGCCCGGCTTCTTTGCCTCCAACGGGGGGTATTCGGCGCGGCATTGATCGGTCGCAAACTTGCACCGCGCAGCAAAGGTGCAGCCCGGTGGCAGGGCAGTCAGCGCCGGAACGATGCCGGGAATTTCCGACAGGCGCGCTCCGTGCTCGGGTGCCTCGTCGCCGGTGATGCGCGGCACCGAACGCATGAGGCCACGCGTATAGGGATGCTGCGGGCGCTCGAAAATCTCGATCACATCGGCCTCTTCGACCTTGCGCCCGGCATACATGACCAGCACGCGGTCACACATTTCGGCCACGACGCCTAGATCGTGTGTGATGAGGATAATCGCCGTCTTGGTCTTGTCACGGATATCTTCCATCAGCGCCAGAATCTGCGCCTGAATGGTCACGTCCAGCGCTGTCGTCGGCTCATCCGCGATCAGTACCGAGGGGTTGCACGACAGGGCCATCGCGATCATCACCCGCTGGCGCATTCCGCCCGATAGCTGGTGGGGATACTCACCCAGACGGCGGCGCGGTTCGGGGATCTGCACCAGTTCCATCATCTCCTGCGCGTGGTCCAGCGCCGGTTTGCGCGCGAGGCCCTGATGCAGCATGATCGCCTCGGTTAGCTGATCTCCAATGGTCAGCACCGGGTTCAACGACGACATCGGATCCTGAAAGATCATTGAGATTTCGTTGCCCCGAATACGCCGCATATCGGCCTCGCTAGCCTTGAGCAGATCGCGCCCCTTGTAGCGGATTTCACCGGACGCGTAGCGCGCTGGCGGACTTGGGACCAACTGCATTACGGATAGCGAGGTAATCGACTTGCCGCAGCCGGATTCGCCCACGATGCCTAGGATTTCGCCCGGGCGCACGGCAAAGCTGAGGCCATCAACGGCCTTGACCACGCCATCACGGGTGTCGAAATAGGTGCGCAGATCGTCCAGCTCCAGCACCGGATCGACGCTGCGGTCGATGATGCGGGGGGCGTCTATCGTTTCCGTATCGGCCATGGTTCAGACGCTCCTTTGCATACGCGGATCGAGCGAGTCGCGCAGACCATCGCCGAAGGTGTTGATCGCGAAAACGGTGATGGCGAGGAAAGCACCGGGATAGAGGATGATGCCCGGCGACTGAAAGAAAAACATGCGCCCTTCGGCCATGATGTTGCCCCAGCTGGGGATCTCGGGCGGCGTCCCGGCCCCGACAAAGCTGAGATACGCCTCAAAAATCACTGCCTGCGCGCAGATATATGTCGCCTGCACGATCAGCGGCGGAATGGTGTTCGGTAGGATGTGGCGGATCAAAATACGCGGGGTCGAGGTGCCAGCGGCGATAGCGGCCTGCACATAGAGCTGGTCGCGCAGCATCAGAACGACCGAGCGGACCAACCGCACGACACGCGGAATTTCGGGGATCGTGAGGGCAAGGATCACGTTCGGCACGCTGCTGCCCCAAAGAGCGACCAGCGCGATGGCCAAGAGGATCGAGGGGATCGACATCAGCGCATCCATGAAGCGCATGAGGATCGCATCGACCCGCCGCATGAACCCGGTAACGAGGCCGATAGCCAGCCCAAATCCGGTCGAGAGGGCGGCGACCGACAACCCCACCACCAGCGACACCTGACCGCCATGCAGCACACGGCTGAACAGATCGCGGCCATACATATCCGTGCCAAAGAACGCTTCGCCCGAGGGCGATTGCAGGCGGTTACGTGGCGATTGCTCCATCGGGCTGGGCAGGCCCAGCCACGGCGCAATGAACGACAGCAGCGCCATGACCACCAGCACGCTCAGGCCAAACAGCATCGTGGGATTGCGCCTCAGGCTTTCGCCGATTACGCCCGCGCGGTGGCGCAGCCGGGCGGATAGCGGCGGATCATTGATGGTGTCAGTCATGCAAATGGCCCCCTCAGGCAATCAAGCCGCATCAGTAACGAATGCGCGGATCGAACAGCACATAGCTGAGATCGACCAACAGATTCAAAAGGACGTAGGTGAACGAAAAGACGAGGATAACGCCCTGAATGACGGGGTAATCGGTGCGTAAAACGGCATCGACGGTCAGGCGCCCGAGGCCGGGAATGGCAAAGACCGTCTCGGTCACGACAACGCCTCCGATCAGCAGCGCGACGCCAAGGCCGATGGTCGTACTAATTGGCACCATGGCGTTTTTCAGCGCGTGTTTGACCAGCACCTTGCGCGTCGCCAACCCCTTGGCATAGGCGGTGCGCACGTAATCCTCGTTCAACACTTCAAGCATGGTCGCGCGGGTCATGCGCGCGATCAGGGCCATATAGACCGCGCCGAGCGCCAATGCTGGCAGTGTGATATGCGACACGAACCCGCCAAAATCCTCAAAAATGCTGGTGTAGCCTTGCACCGGGAACCAGCCCAGTTTGCGAGAGCCACCAAGAATAAGGAGGTAGCCAATCACAAACACCGGCACCGAAAAGCCGAAGACGGCCAGCGTCATCACCGTCCGGTCGATCCATGTGCCCACCTTCCACGCGGCGATCACGCCCAGCGGAATGGCCAGCACGATCGCGATCAACATGGTGCAAAGCGTCAGCATCAAGGTCGGCTCGACCCGCTGGCCGATGAGGGTGGTGACTGGCAGACCGGAATAGATCGATTTTCCCATATCGCCCTGTAGCAGATTGCCCGCCCAATGCAGGAATTGCTGGTAGAGCGGTGCATTCAGGCCCAGTTGCCGGCGGATTTCATCCACCTGTTCAGGCGTGGCAAAATCGCCTGCGATAATCAGCGCCGGATCGCTGGGGCTGAGATGCAGCAGCATAAAGACGAAGACGGCGACCAGCGCCATGATCGGGATCGTGGCCAGCAAACGGCGGATGATATAGGCGATCATGGCGGGATCCTATCCGATAAAAAAATGGCGGCACGTGCAGTATGCCCCGCGCCGCCAGTCTCAGGGAGAGTTTATTCGACCGAGATGTTCCAGAAGAACGGAACAGGCGCCTTCAACACGCCGCTGACATTGTCGCGATAGGCTGTCGGCTGGTAGTATTGACCGGTCGGGATGTAGGGGACAAAGTCATAGAGTTCGATCTGAAGCTCTTCGACGATGGCCTTTTGCTTTTCCAGATCGGTCTCCTTGGCAAAGGCGTTGCGCAGATCCTCAATCTTCTGGTTTTCGGGCCAGCCAAACCATGCGTTTTCACCTGATGCCGCGACCGAGATGTTGGTGATCGGGTTCAGCTGATCGGCTGCCAGCCACCATGTCGGAAAGATGTTCCAGCCACCGTTTTCCGGCGACTCCCGCACCGCGCGGCGCGAGGTCATAGTCGCCCAGTCCAGCGCGGATAGCTCGACATTCATGCCGATATCGCGCAGCGCCTGCGCCGTTACCAGCGCCTGACCATGCGCAACCGGCACATCGGTCGGGTCCAGGATCACGACGGGCGTGCCGTCGTAGCCAGCTTCGGCCAGAAGGGCTTTGGCCTTTTCGATGTCCTTCTCGCGCAGCAGTTCGCTGCCCACGTCGGTCTCGTAGGGGCCGCCGCACATGAAATAGGCGCCGCAGAATTCCTCGAAATACTGGGGGTCACCCATGATCGCGTACATGTAGTCGGCCTGCTGGACGGACCACATCGCGGCCTGACGCACCAGCTTGTTGTCGAAGGGCGGATACTTGAAGTTGAAGCGTATGACGCCTTGCGTTCCCAGCGGGTCCACCGTTTCGACCTTGATGCCGGGGTCCGACTGGATCATCGGCAGCAGATCGACGGCGGGCTGTTCGTAGTAGTCCACCTCACCGGCCATCAGCGCCTGACTGGCCGTCGCCGCGTCGGGGATATAGCGCCATTCGATGCGGTCGACATTTGCGACCTTGCCGCCCGCAGCATAGCTGGCAGGTTCGTCGCGCGGGACGTATTCGGCGAATTTTTCGTAGATCACCTGATTGCCGGGCTGCCATTCATCAGCCACGAATTTGAATGGGCCAGAGCCGATGATTTCCTCGATCTGAGCATTCGGATCGGTGTCGGCCAGCCGCTTGGGCATGATGAACGGCACGTTCGACGAAATTTTGCCGAGTGACGCCAGCACCAGGCCATAGGGCTCGGACAGGGTCAGTTTCAGGGTCTTGTCATCGACGGCCACGATGCTTTCGGTCACGCGCATCAGCTTTTGGCCCATACCGTCGCGCTGGCCCCAGCGTTTGATCGACGCGACCGCGTCCTCGGCCTTGACCGGCGCGCCATCGTGGAACAGCAGGCCGTCGCGCAGGGTGATGGTGTAGGTCAGGCCGTCTTCGCTGACCTCATAGCCTTCGGCCATCTGCGGCTGCACTTCGAGGTTTTCGTCCATCGCAAACAGCGTGTCGAACACCAGGTAGCCGTGGTTTCGGGTGATATAGGCAGTTGTCCAGATCGGGTCGATGTTACGCAGATCGGCATGCGGCACCATCTTCAACACGGATTCGGCCAGCGCGGGCGCGGCCATGCCCAGACCGGCGGCGGCGGCGACCGTGCCGGCCAGTGCCAGACGGCGCATCGGCGCAGCCAAATAATTGAAACCGTTATGTTTCGTCATTTTCATTCTCCCTGTTATCCGGACCATTTACGCACTGAATATATGCAGCGCCTGCCCCGTTTTGCGTCGCGCACCTCCTCAAGAGCGCGTCCTCCTGATTTCAGCCTATGCGCAACTTACCCGAGCATGCAAGTATCTTGCATGAGAATCGCGCAGCGGTCTGATATTGGGCTTGAAACGCTGACACAGCCTGTTTTTAACGCTATGCGGTAGGCCCAGCACGAAGGAACATCCGATGATCGGACCGCGGATCAAGTCGGCAAGACGGCTCAGGAACATGACGCTCAAGGAGTTGGCCGGAAGCAGCGGCATCTCTGAAGGCCACATGTCCAAGATCGAAAACGACAAGACCGAGGCGTCATTGGCGCTACTGCACCGGGTCGCTCAGACGTTGGGGATGAACCTCGATTTATTCTTTGACGAACCGGACGCGCCTGAACGATCGGTATCGCGCGCCGGCGAGCGCCCGGTGCTGGAGATCGACGCGGTGCGCCAAGGCACCGGTCTTAGCCTCGAACGGGTGATCCCCTGCACGCCTGATCACATGCTGCAATGCAACATCCACATCGTTGAGCCGGGCGGATCCAGCGACGGACAGATCGACCATGTGGGCGAAGAAATGGGCTTTGTCCTTGATGGGCAGATTGAGTTGCTGCTGGACGACGAGACGTTCCTCTTGGGTGCTGGCGACGCGTTTCATTTCAAGTCACACCGCAAACACGGCTATCGCAACCCCGGAAAGACGCGCGCGCGGATTCTGTGGGCGAACACGCCGCCGACCTTCTGAGCTCAAGCCGCGGTGCGAGAAATGGACCGCACGGGCGGCGACCTTGCCTCCTCAGCGGCAACATCGGGGGAGTGCGCGGTGTGACGTCTACGACCAAGCGATCGCGGCGGGAGTTCGGAACTGTCGGCATCTGCGCGACCGTCTTGGTAGAGGATGCGCAGCACACCCACAAACCGCTGGAACGTGTCGGCCCGAACGCCTGATCAACGTGATCGAACGGCACCGGATTTTCGGCGGCAAAGTGCAGGTCGAGATCGGATGCCGAATGGACTTGCTTGATGGGTTCGGGCACGATTGAAATTCGAGCTTGCTGATGGCCTCGAAATTTCGAGGGAATGGGTTTTAGCTAAGGCACTCCGACGGAGTTTTCACCAAGTAAGGATCCGTCCTTGCACAGTGCCAAATTGCTGAGTGATTGATGAGTTGCGATGGCGAGATGATGATTGATCGTCATCCACCAAAGGCTAGGAGATTTCATGAAGTCAGGTCACACACGCTGCAACGGCAATGTTTTGAAAACCATCCGTTGCTTGGCAATGACGGTCGCGCTTGCGCTTGTGTTTGCTGGTGGGCCTGCTCAAACGCAGACATCGCTCAACACTCTTGATTCAGTCGCGAGCGACCCGGAAAAAGCGATCTCAGTTGCGCCTGAGGTACGCGACTCAGAGATCGCGGATCGCCTCAGACGTATTCTGCTCGCCAGTGAATGGTTCAATCCCCTGACCGTCTCGGTGCGTGAAGGCATCGTATTTCTCGATGGTCAGGTCGAAACCGAAGAGCGAAAGGAGTGGGCACGTCAATTGGCGCTGAGAACCGAGTATGTTGTCGCAGTCGTCAACCGGATAGATGTGAAGCCGCAGATCAGCTGGGATTTGACACCGACTTGGCGCGAGATCGGAAAGCTGGCCGACCGTGTTCAGTGGTTTGCGCCGCTTTTGGTTGTTTCGCTACTGGTTCTTTTTCTGGCATGGATGCTGTCGCGCGGCGTAGCTGCCTTGGCGCGTCGTTGGCTACGCAAACGTATCGCATCGCCGCTGCTGCTCCAACTGGCAGCGCGCGCACTGGCGATACCCGTGATATTGATTGGCATTTACCTTGTCCTTCAGATTGCAGGCCTGACGCGACTGGCATTGACCGTTTTGGGTGGTACCGGACTCATCGGCATTGTCTTGGGCCTTGCGTTTCGAGAGATTGCAGAGAACTCTCTCGCCAGCATTCTTCTCAGCATCCGAAATCCATTCAGGGCGGGCGATTGGATAGAAGTGGGCGAGAACCAGGGCATCGTTCAGAACTTGAATATGCGCACGACGGTACTGCTTACCTTGGACGGCAACCATGTGCAGATCCCCAACGCGCTGGTTTTCAAAAGCATCATCAAGAATTTCTCGACCAATCCAAATCGCCGGACGGAGTTCCAAGTCGGTATAGGATACGACGATTCCGTGCTGAACGCGCAGACTGTCATCATCCAGGCACTTCGCGCTCATCCTGCCGTGCTGGACGACCCCGAGCCGAGCGCTCTGGTTGATGAACTTGGGTCTTCGACCGTAACCATTCGCGTGCAGTTCTGGTTCGACGGCAAATCCTACTCGATTTTCAAGGTCCGCTCGGCACTCATGCGGCAGGTCAAACGGGCGCTTCAGGATGCCGGAATCTCGATGCCCGACGAGGCGCGCGAGATCATTTTCCCGGACGGCGTACCCATTCGGCGGATTCGGACCGAAGAGCGTGAGGCAGGGGCTGATCTTCAGCGTCCTACCGCCGGCGAGGGCGACGCCGCCATTGCCACGGCCGGCGAAGGTGACCTGCTCTCTGAACAAGACGAGCTTGAGCGTCAAGCTGACGCCGCCGATCTGTCCGATGCAGGTGAAAACCTGCTGGCATCAGCGAAAAATGGGGAAACGACCTGACGTCAAAGTGCGCCATTCTCGAACGGATATCCTGGAAGACTCGGGGTTTGGCTTCATCAAAGAAGGCGCTAAGTGAAGTAAGCACGGGCTGCACCGCGCCTATCAGAACCGGGACAATATCCCGGAAATGTTTTCGATTCGTGATGATTCAGGCGGGCCTTCAACCAGCGGACGCCCGGAAGGTGAGAAAGCACAGGGCCGATGGTCAACCTGGAATGTCAACATGATCGGCTCGGGTCCATCACCACGATGACCGAGAAACTAGTCAATCACGGACAGAACTGACTCGGGAGTTTCGAGGATAGCCGGGCCTTCGCCTGATACCGGTGACCGCCGGGAACGAATTTCGTACGGGGGTGGTTCAAGCTAGAAAAAGTCACACATCCGTGCAGCAATCGGCGATAGATCCAATGAGCGGCGACAAACTCGACAAGGGCCGCGTGCCGCACCAGCCGACCACGGATCGTGAGCGTAGGATGACCACCGCGCAGGGCGGGCCCATCGCGGTGGATCAGAACTCGCTCACCGCAGGCCCGCGTAGTCCGGTACTGCGAAGCCCCTGCTAAAGGCAGCGGGCATGACGATGGACGATGGCATGTTCGATCTGACTGGAGAGGGAGCTGCTGATTTTGTGGCGCTGGGTCGCAAGCTGCCATCGGCCGCGTGAGACAGCGTAAAAGCACCGGCACGCACCATCGCCAACCCGCGCACCCGGCAATCAATCATCTATGACAAGCGGGCCGAGGTGACCCAGCAGCATAAGCCGCATTGGTGGTTTATTTGGAATCAAACGCGCAAGGCGCTGGGAATTCCTCTGGTCCGGCGCCAAGCGACAGCAACCGCGCGCGTTGGCCCAATCGTTTGATCTGGGAAACCGCCTTGGGCGAGATCAACACCGATTTGATTGAGATGTTCAAAGGGCCGGGCCCGAACCCTATCAAAGAGGTGCAGCGCGAGCATCACATCAGCACACTCTTGCAAAACATCAAGGGCAGCACGATCATACTGGCCGCGCTTGAAGGAATCGAAATAGACGATTTGCAATGGCTCTTCGGCGATACTGTCGATCATTTGGAGCGGGAGCTGCAGGCCAACCCGAAGCACACCGCCAAGTAACTGCGCGATTAGGGGGGATCGCTATGTTTTCATTATCCCGGCGAAAACAAACGCTCCGCCAGAACGGCAAGAGAATTAATCGCGCTATCAGGCCGGGCGGTAGGTGCTGTCGCACGGCTGTGCCGCGAGATGAACCAGACTGAAGACGTGCACTTGTCACAGGACATCTGCGTGACCATTTTCATCGGTCGCCCACCCCATCCAACGTCGGACTTAAAGGGCAGTTTCTGACATTCGCTGCAGGCGCACGATCGGCGACTTGATGTGATAAATCCGGACATTCCTGCATTGTAAAATGCCGTTATCGCCCACAATCGACTCGACCGGCGAGACACCTACGGCAGTTCATCCCTCCAAATACGTTCATAAAGCCGCTTCGATGCGCTTCGCTCGAAATGATCCCTGATCATGGTGCCCCGTTCAAAGCCGATCTGGTGGTTCGTCACCGCGAAAGAAGGCGTCGAGATTGTCGAGCGCCTTGAACCCCATAGCATCGCGGGTTTTGAGGGTTGCGCTGCCGACATGCGGCATCATTACAATATTTTCATGTGTCGCGAAGGCAGGGTTGCCGCCGGGCTCAGTTGCAAAACAGTCCAGACCCGCCGCGCCGACATGCGCGGTCTCGATCGCCGCCAGCAATGCCGTCTCGTCGATCAGATTGCCACGCGCGGTGTTCACGATCACGCAGCCCTTGGGCAGGCGGGCAAGGCGGTCATTGTTCATCAGGCCGATCGTCTCTGGCGTGGCGGGGCAGTGCAGCGACAGGAAGTCGGATATTGCCAGAAGATCGTCCAGACTCTCGTGATAGACAGCCCCGGCCTCATCCTCCGGAGGAAGCTGGTGGCGGTTGTGGTAGTGGATTTCCATATCGAAACCGCGCGCCTTGCGGGCCAAAGCGCGTCCAACGCCCCCCATGCCGATGATCCCCAAACGGGCCCCGGTCACCTGTTTCCCGA
Organism: Roseovarius sp. Pro17; assembly: GCF_035599575.1. NCBI lineage: Bacteria > Pseudomonadati > Pseudomonadota > Alphaproteobacteria > Rhodobacterales > Roseobacteraceae > Roseovarius > Roseovarius sp. Pro17. The sequence continues at coordinate 4,109,301 of NZ_CP141179.1, read as the reverse complement.
CAAGAAATGCCGGAGACCAACTATCCCATTCGCCCGAGCGCACGATGCGATCGCCGGTCACTGCATGACGCGCCGCGCCCAGCATCAGCATCATCGCCAGCTCAGCCGTGGCATCGGACAAGACGCCGGGCGTATTGGTGACGGTTATGCCCTTGGATTTGAGCGCAGGCAAATCGCAATGATCCACGCCCACCGAATGGTTCGCCACGATCTGCAGGCGGGGGTCCAGCTGCGCCACCACATCTGCGGTGAAATGTTCAGAATGACAGGGTATGATCCCATCCACCTTTGCGCTCATCGCGATAATATCCTCGGCACTGCCGGGCGCATCGGCGGCATCCCAGATAACCTCGTAGTCACGCGCAGCCCGTTCAAGCGTCGCGTTAGACAGGGTGCGGGTGACCCAGATGACTGGTTTGGCCACCGGATCAGTCCTGCTTGTTGCGACTTGACGTGGCAAAGTCATAGGCCACGAATGCCAACGTGATAACGATTATGATCACCAGGTCGGGGCTGGGCACCTTGAACGCGAGGATCAACACGAATACCGCCAACGTGACGAAGGCAAAGAGCGCAAGTATCCGGTTCATGTTTCTCTACCCTTCATTGTGATGCACCATCTGCCCAGTCGAACAGCCATTGCGCGGTGCGCATCAGCCGTGCGTCATTGCCGCGCGCGCCGACCAGTTGGACACCCATGGGCAGCCCCTCTTGCGAGGTCAGCAACGGCAAGCTGATGCAGGGCGTGCCACAGAGCGTCCAAAGGCCATTGAAAATCGGATCGCCCGTTGTGTCCAGCCCCTTGGGGGCCGGGCCTGTCGCGGAAGGGCACAGGATCGCATCGCAGCGTGTCAGCATCTCGTCCAGTGCGGCATTCAGCAGCTTGGGCATATCAAGCGCCGACAGGTAGTCGCGGGCGAGCGTGGCGTTTCCCTGTTCGATCGCGTCGCTGGTCGCCTTGCCCAATTGGTCCGGCCCATCCCGCCAATAGGGATAAAAGTGATACGACATCTCGGCGAAATTAATCAGCTTGCGTTGCTCGGCGGCAGTATCAAAAAGGGCCGGGAGCGGCAATTCGAACGCCTGATCGCCCAGCGCTTCCAGCAACTCGTTGAACGCATCCCGAAGTTGTGGATCCGCGCCCTCCCATCCCGGGGGGCGCACAAAGCCGAAAACAGGCGTCAGCGGCGGCTTGGATGTGGCGGCGGCAAACAGCGCGGGTGCGGGTTCCGGATGGGTCGCCGTGTCTTCGGCGTCGTGGCCAAAGAGGACCTCTGCAAGCAAGGCGGCTCCGATCGGATCGCTTGCGAATACGCCGACAGTGTCCAGCGAGGATGATTGCGTCAGGATGCCCCGGCGCGGGATCGCGCCGAACGTCGGTTTGTAGCCCGTGACCCCGCAATACGAGGCTGGCCTGATTATGGAGCCGTTCGTCTGCGTGCCGATCGCCAGCGGCACCATGCCGTCGGCCACCGCTGCGGCCGAGCCTTGGGACGACCCGCCCGGCGTGTGGGCCAGATCATGAGGGTTGGCGGTCTTGCCCGGATGCATGAAGGCAAGCTCGGTCGTGACCGTCTTGCCCATGATGATCGCGCCCTCATTCTTGAGCCGCTCAACAACAAAGGCGTCCCGTAGTGGCACCCGCCCGGCATCCCGCACACAGCCATTCTCGGTCGGGACGCGGGCGGTGTCTATGATGTCCTTGAGGCCCACCGGCAGCCCATGCAAACGCCCCAATGGGCGGCCTGCGCGGCGGTGTGCATCCAGCGTGCGAGCCTGCGTGCGGACAAATTCGGGATCAAACCATGCCCATGCGCCCACATCTGGTTCGCGCGCTTCGATCCGCGAAATGTAGGCTTCTGCCAAGGTGATCGCGTCCAGCGCCCCGGATGCCAGCCTTTCTCGCAGCAGCGCAACACTGGGAGGCTTGCTGGGGGCCGGTGCAATAGCGCCTGAATGTCCTGCCTCAGCCCCCATAGAACAGCTCCGGCAAATAGAACACGATGGACGGGAAGATATACATCAGAACCATCGACACGATCACGCAGAACAGAAACGGCATCACGCCCTTAAAGATCTGCGTCAGGCGCAATTCCGGCGGTGCAATTCCCTTGAGATAGTAGGCCGACATGGCCATGGGCGGCGTTAAGAAACTGGTCTGCAGGTTGAGCGCCACGAGGATGCCGAAAAACAGCGGATCAATCTCAAAGATGGCCAGCAGCGGCAGGAATATCGGCACGAAGATGATGATAATCTCGGACCATTCCAGCGGCCAGCCCAGCAAGAAGATGATCAACTGCGCCAGGATCAGGAACATGATCGGTGACAGATCCAGCGACTGTACGAATTCCGAGATCACCTGCTCGCCGCCAAGATACGAAAATACTGCGGAAAACGTGTAGGAGCCGACAAACAGCCAACAAACCATCGCCGTGGTGCGCACCGTCAGATAGACGCTTTCGCGCATCCGCTGCCACGTCATTGCGCGGTAGACGAAGGCCAGAAATATCCCGCCCAATGCCCCGATCGAAGCCGCCTCGGTTGGGGTAGCAAGGCCAAACAGGATAGACCCCAGCACCGCAAAGATCAGGAAGGCGAGCGGCACAAAGGACGTGGCGATCATCAACAACAGCTTGCCCATCGGTATATCGGGCACCTCGTCATCGGTGGGGCGTGGGGCCGAGGACGGCTGAAGGATCGACCGGCCGATGATATAGACCAGATAAAGGCCAACCAGCGTCAGCCCCGGCAGCAAGGCCGCAGCATATAGCCGCACGATGGAAACATTGGTTGCCGCCGCATAGACGATCAGCATGATCGAGGGCGGTATCAGGATGCCCAGCGTACCGCCGGCACAGATGATGCCCGCAGCAAAAGAAGGATCATAGCGCGCCTTGAGCATCGCCGGCAGCGCCAGCAGACCCATCAGCGTCACCACTGCACCCACGATTCCCGTGGCCGTGGCAAAGAGCGCACAGGTGATCAAGGCGGCCACACCCATTGATCCGGGTACATTTTTGGAGGCGACATTAAGCGTCGAAAAGAGCCGGTCAACGATGTTCGCGCGTTCCACGATATAGCCCATGAACAGAAACAGGGGCACGGCTGTCAGCACTTCGTTAGACATCACCGTGAACGTCTGGTTTACAAAGAGATCGAATATTCGGTTGTTCAACAACCCCTCGAACCAGGTCGACCATTGCTCCCACTGCCCCGCGGTTTCATCCAGCCGGTCAAAGCTGCGCCACATGCGGCGCGCGTCAAAATAGGCGTAATAACCAAAGCCTATGCCCATCGCCATCAGCGTGAAGGCAATCGGAAAGCCAAGGAAAACGAAGACGATGAACAGCCCCAGCATCATCAAGGCGATTTGCGGATCTGTCATGTGATATGATCTTTCTCGGCCGTGTTGGCCGCCCGCATTATGAGGTCTTCGGTTTCGAAGACGTCCTCATCCGCTTCCAGCCAGTAATTGTCGCGCATCGCTAGGATGCATCGGCACACTTGCGCCATTCCCTGAATGAACAGCAAGATGCCCGCAGCTACAATCACCGCCTTGAACTGGTAGATTGGTACGCCTGCCGGGCTGTTGACCGACACTTCGCCGTATTGCCATGATCGGGCGGCATACTTCCAGCCTGATAGAATGAGTGCCGTCACGCCGGGAAAAAAGAAGATCAGATACAGCACCAAGTCGATCTTGGCCTGTGTCCTGGGTTGCAAAAGCCGGTAGAGAAAATCCCCCCGCACATGCCCGCCGCGCGACAGGGTATAGGCGCCGCCCATCATAAACAGCGTCCCATACATAATGAACGACACGTCCAGCGCCCAGGCAGTCGGGTTGTTCATCACGTAGCGGACGAAAACTTCGTAACCCGTCCCCAGAGACATCAAAAGGATCAGCCAAGCAAAAGCCTTTCCGAACCATGCGGAAAGATTATCGGCGAACCGAATGAATGATTCCATATTGCCCCTGTCTCTCGCAGGTGAACCCCGGCACGAATTGTGCCGAGAGTCGCTTCACATATCGCCCAGCAGGTTCAGAGTTTGACCTTGCCGGGGAAATAATGCTCGTAAGCCAGTCCGTAATCGGGTGCGTTCATCAGCTCGTAGTATGAAACACGGCTGACCCAGTCACGCTGGCTGTCGAGGCACTTTTTCATGAACGGATCAGCTTCCAGTTCCGGAATCACTTCGTCCCACGCCTTGAGCTGCGCATCGAGGATTTCCTTCGACGTGCGGTGAACAGTGACCCCGGCATCATTTTGCAGGAACTGAAGGTCCGCCGAATACCGATCCATCGCCTTGGCGGTGTTTGCTGTCGACACAGCTTCGACCCCGTACTTCAGGATGGCCTGAAGGTCCGGATCCAAATCTTCGAGGAAGGTCTTGGAGAACAGGAATTCGAAACTTTCGGAGGCCTGATGGTAGGATGAAAGATAGTAGTTCTTTGCCACATCCTGCGCGCCGAAATCCTTGTCCGACGACGGGTTGTTGAACTCGAACGCGTCAATCACGCCACGCTCCATCGCGGGCACGATCTCACCGCCCGGCAACTGCGCCACGGACATGCCCAGTTTTGCCATCAGATCGGCCGCAAGGCCCACGGTCCGGTATTTGAACCCCTGCAGGTCAGCAACGGTGTTCACCTCCTCCTTGAACCAGCCGAAAGGCTGCGCAAACATCGGAAAGCCCATGTAGCCAACCACATCAAGATCCATGATATCCTGGGTCAATTCGTTGTAGAGCGCCTGGCCTCCGCCTTCGTAAAACCACGACAGCATTGTCGTGGCAGAGCCGCCGAACACCGGGCCGGTGCCGAACAGCGACGCGGCCTTGTTCTTGCCGTACCAATAGACGGGAACCGAATGTGCCGCATCGATCAGTCCGTCATTCACGGCGTCCAGCACCTGAAACGCAGCAACCACAGCACCAGCGGGCAACACATCCACTTTGAGCCGTCCACCTGACATCTCTTCGATGCGAGTGGCATAATCACGCGCGAAATCCTGCCAGATATTGGCGTCGTTCCACGATGTCTGCATCTTGATGACAATCGGCGCCTGCGCAAGAACGGCAGGAGCGGCAAGCACACCCCCGGTTGCAACACCCCCGGCAAGGGCCGATTTAGTCAGAAACGATCGCCGGCTAAAATTATGATTATTCGACATGTTTTCTCCTCCCAGAGCGATCGCACGTTCATTTTTTTGCAAGGCAGTCAAGCGACGACGATCTAACATTTTATCCTAACGCCTCTATCATGCTTGGCAAGTAAACAGCCGCGAGAAGATGAAAAAAGCTCTGTAACGTTCACCTACTCTGCGTCTTGATCGCTGGCGGCTGAGGATCTGCTGGACGTATCCGCGCCGACGCTGCTGATCCTCGGCAGTCTGGATCATGACGTGATCGCCTTGAATGATCAGGCGCTGGTCGTCTTGAATGACGGACTGATCGATGCCGCATATTCGGTTCCGGTCTATTGGCTATGGCAAGCACACGACCGCCCTGATCAGTTTTGGCACTGCATCCGGCACGGTTGCGGCAGCCTCTGACTGGGACGCCCCGGTGGAGATTAAGACCCTGCGCCCGCCCCGGCCCGACAGTTTCGAGGCCTTGCTGCATGACGTCGATCAGCACCGTTTCCTGTTCGACTTTCGCAAGGCCAGCAACGAGGCGCTACGCCGCATATTGGCGCAACCGCGCCTGCAGCGCTACATTGGCGTCATCTACCGACCCGAAAGTGAACGGGCGAGCCATTACAGCCCGGCAAGCCTATCTGATCAATATGACGCGTTTGTCTGGTTTGACAAAACAAGCGCGGTAACCCTGTTGGCGACTATGGCCGGCAAAGGCGAAGACGAAACCTATCCTTTCGGACTTTGATCTCTCACCGCACCTTTCAACCTTGGAGAATAACATGCTGGATATCGAGCGACACAAACAACAAATCGAGGCCCGTCTGCAAGAACTCAACGAGCGCCTGAGGAACGTAGACGACGCGCTGGATGTAACGGCCGATCCGGATCTGGCAGATCAGGCGATCGAGTTGCAGGATGACGAGGTATTGGAAGGCCTCGGGCGTGCAGGGGAGCGGGAAATCCAACTTCTGGGCCGAGCTCTGGTGCGCATTTCGAATGGGACATACGGAATATGCAAAAAATGCGACGAAGAGATCGCCACAGAACGTCTTGATGTCATTCCCTATGCTGTCTTGTGCCGAGATTGCGCGGGCGCGGGGCCATCGAAATCATAACTGTTTCGAAAGGGTCTTTTGGTTGAGAATTACCAAGGCCGATCCACAAAATTTCTGAGCGCCGTCACACGCGAGGGCCGGAAACGGTGGTGATCTTCTGGTTGCAGGCAGGGCTGCGATCCCACCGCATCCGGTCCCGCTGCCGCCTCCGGTTTTGCGCCTGCTATGCGCTGGCCATCGTCTTTCTAAACCGCATCAGCGCAATGAGGAAGAAGACGGCGCTCAGCACGCCCATTGTCACGAGGCTGGGCCAGACTATCGCAATTCCGGCGCCGCGATAGAGGATCGCCTGCGCGAAGGCGACAAAGTGCGTGGAGGGTGCTGCCTGCATGACGATGCGCAGCCAGTCGGGGATGCTCTCGATCGGGGTCGTGCTGCCCGACAGAAGGTTCATGACGACAAGAACCGGCAGGGCCAGCAGGCCAAACTGCGGCATCGAGGTGGTGAAGGTTGCGAGCAGTATTCCCAAGCCGGTGACGGAGACCATGTAGATCACCGCGCCAACAACGAAAAGCAGGATGGAACCGGTGATCGGAACACCAAGCACCAGTTGCACGACGAGCAAAAGCGACAGGATCGCGGCCGCGACGATCGCAAGCCCATTGGCCCAGATTTTCGCGACCATGATCTCGGACGGGGTGACCGGCATCACCAATAGGTGCTCGATCGTGCCGTGTTCGCGTTCGCGGATCAGCGCGGCGCCGGTCAGAAGGACCGACAGGATCGTCACGTTGTTGATCACTTGCATGATGGATGAAAACCACGACGAATTCAGGTTCGGGTTGAACGCCGCACGGACGACCAGATTGATCGGCAGGACGGTCGCATCGTCGCTGCGGCTGATAAATTTCGCAACCTCCTCCTGAATGATGTGGCGCAGGAAGACTGCGCCATTACCGGCGTGTGCCATTGCGGTCGCATCGACGACAAGCTGAATTTCCGGCTGCCGCCCCGTAAGCACGTCGGCCTCGAAACGGGGCGGGAAGGTCAGGACAAAGACAAAGCGGCTGTTGTTGAGGGCCGCCTCGACCTCGTCGGCGTCGATTTCCTCAGGTTGCTCAAATTCCGGCGGCAGGACTGCCCCCAGAATACGCCCGCTCAGCTCTGAACGGTCCTCATCGACATAGCCAACGGCGGCGTTTTCAACTTCCAGCTTGGCGCCGGTTGCGACGGCATAGACCGCGTAGCTGAAGATATAGATGATGAGCAGCAGGATAACCGGATCGGCACCCAGACTGCGCAGCTCTTTCAGGCCCAGACGCCAGACATTTGCGAACCATTGGGTCACCTCACTTCTCCTGCTTTTTCAGCACGACGACCGCGAGGCCGATAAACAACAGCGCAAAGAAGGTAAGAGCCGCGAAGTTGTGCCACAGGTCGCCAAAGCCGAGGCCCTTGGTAAAGGCGCCAACGCTGATTTGTTGATACCAGGAGGACGGGAAGGCAAGGCCGGTAAGCCGCCCAATTCCCGAAAGCGACGACACCGGCACCAGCAAACCAGAGAAGCTGACCGACGGAACCAGCGCGATCACGATCGCCGCAAAAATCGCCGCAACCTGCGTTTGGGTAAAGGTCGACACCAGCAGCCCGAAACCCGTCGCCGCGAACAGATACAACAGGGAGCCGCTGATCAGCGCCGCCATTGAGCCGGTGACAGGCACGCCAAACATGAAATACGCCAGCGCCAGAAGCGTGAAGAAACTCAGGAAGAATATCGTCACATAGGGCAGTTGCTTGCCCAGCAGGAACTCTGTCCGCGTCACCGGGGTTGCGCGGAAATTGGCGATAGAGCCGGTTTCCTTTTCGCGCACGATCCCCATCGCGGTCATCGCCCCCGGGATCAGGATCAGCGTCAGCATGATCACCGACGGGACCACGGCAAAGACGCTTTTGAATGCCTGATTATAGCTGAACCGCGTGGCCAGCCCCGCTGCGGTCGGGTCAACCACCCGGCCCTGTTTGCGCTCGATCTGATCGAAAAAATAGCTGAGCGCGAGGCCCTGGACATACCCGCGCACCGTCTCGCCGCGAAACGGCATGGCGCCGTCTATGGTGATTTCCAGCTCAGGCTGTTCCTGCCGCAGCAGCGCCTTGCCAAAGCCGGGCGGCACTTCGATGGCAAGCGCCAACTCGCCACTTTTCAGTCGCGCATCCAGCTCCGAGCCACTAGAGGCCGGAAGGCGTTCCTGAAAGTATCGAGAGCCGGCAAACGCCTCAAGCAGCTCGCGGCTTTCGGCGGTCTGGTCGCGGTCCAGCGCCGCATAGGGCAGATCCTCGACATCGAATGAAATGCCGTAGCCCACCGTCAGCATCACCGAAATCGGGCCGATAAAGGCAAAGACCAGCCGCATGGGATCGCGCAGGATTTCGGTCGTTTCGCGGCGGGCGAACGCCCAGAGCCGCATAATGTCGAACCGGCGCTTGCGCCTTGGCGCCTTGGTGAATGTGGGCCGGGACGCGCCTTCGGAGGCATCTCCCGTGGCGTCAGTCGCCTCGCGAAGATAGCTGACAAATGCGGCCTCCAGAGTGCTTTCCCCCTTTGAGGCGATTAATTCATCGGGCGTTCCCACCGCCAGAACACGGCCTGCATGCATGAACGAAATCCGGTCGCAGCGTTCTCCCTCGATCATGAAGTGGGTCGAAAGAAAGATCGTTACGCCATCCTCGCGCGACAGCGCGATGAGGTACTGCCAAAAGGCATCACGCGCCACCGGATCGACGCCCGATGTCGGCTCGTCAAGGATAAGCACCTCGGGCTTGTGGATGACTGCCACGGCAAGTTGCAGGCGCTGGCGGATGCCAAGCGGCAGGTTGCCCGGGCGCTGGTCGGCCGCGTCTTGCAGATCGAAGGCCGCCAACATCTCGGCGACGCGCGGGGCGCGTTCGGCGATTGGCAGCCGGTAAAGCTCGGCGTGCAGGTCCAGGTTTTGGCGCACCGTCAGTTCGGAATACAGCGAGAAGGATTGGGACATGTAGCCGACGCGCAATCGCGTCGCCATGTCGTCCGGGTTCAGCGGCTGACCGAACAGCAGCGCGCGCCCCTCGGTTACAGGGATGAGTCCGGTCAGCATTTTCATAGTGACGCTTTTGCCGCATCCGTTCGAGCCCAGAAAGCCGAAGATTTCGCCGGGGGCGATCTGAAACTCGACATTGTCCACGGCGGTGAAGGTGCCGAACCGTTTGGTCAGGCCCTGCGCCTCGATCGCGGGCGGGCCATCCGTAGCCGTGCGCGGCGGCACAAACACCTCGACGTGACCCTTGCGCACGGCTTCGGGAAGCAGCGCGACGAACGCCTTTTCAAGCGATGTCTCGCCCGATGCTTCGCGGATTTCACTGGGCGATCCGGTCGTGATCACGCGCCCGTCCGTCATGGCAGCGATCCAGTCAAAGCGCTCGGCCTCATCCATATAGGCCGTGGCGACGATGACGCTCATCAAGGGCCGATCTTGGCGGATGCTGTCGATGAGATCCCAAAACTGCTCGCGCGCAAGCGCATCGACGCCGGTTGACGGCTCATCCAAGATTAACAGGTCTGGGTCATGGATCAACGCCGAGCAAAGCGAGAGCTTCTGTTTCATTCCGCCCGACAGCTTGCCTGCCGGGCGGTCTGCGAACGGGCTAAGGCCAGTGGCACCCAGAAGGTCGTCGATACGTGCTGCGCGCTCGGCCTCGCCCTGGCCAAACAGGCGCCCAAAGAAATCAAGGTTTTCATGGACCGACAGCGTCGGGTAGAGATTGCGCCCCAATCCCTGCGGCATGTAGGCGATCCGATGATTGCAGACCTGGCGATGCACGGCGTCGGCGATATCACCGCCAAGCACCTGCGCTGTGCCCTGCTGGATCTGGCGTACGCCCGCAACGATGGCAAGAAGCGTCGACTTGCCGACCCCGTCGGGCCCGATCAGCCCGGCCATGCAACCGGCAGGAATGTCCAGTGTCACGTCATCAAGCGCGGTGACCGCGCCGTATGACTGACAAAGACCCCTGAGACTGGCAACCGGGGCGGTCATTTCGGCAACGCCACGTCCAGTTCCGGTGGCCATTCGACAGACGGATCGGAGCGGACATAGCCAATACCGGCAACGCCCGCCTTCACGCGATCCTGGAACTTCACCAGCAGATCCTTGGGTAGTTGCAGCTTGACGCGGAACATCAACTTGTCACGTTCTTCGGTCGTCTCTACCGATTTTGGCGTAAACTGGGCGGAACTCGAGACGAACGTTACCGCCGCCGGGATCACGTAGTTGGGGATGGGATCAAGAATAATGCGCGCCTCGTCGCCCATCTGCAACAACCCCGCATCGCGTGCGGGCAGGAAGATCGTCATGTAGATATCCGTGAGATCGGTGATCGTCACGACCTTGCCGCCTGCTGGCAGCACCTCGCCTTCCTGTGCCAGACGGTATTGCACACGCCCGCCACGCGGCGCGAAAAGGTCAGCATCGGTCAGCGTCGCCTCAAGCTGGCGGACGACTGCCTGCGACGAAGAGATGACAGCGCCGGCCTGCGCGACAGCCGCCTCGGCGGCACCGACTGCGGCCTTCGCAATGTCGCGCGATGTACGGCGCCGATCGACCATATCCTGCGAAACGGCATCGCGCTCGACCAAAGTTGCAGCGCGGCTGTATTCCAGCTCAGCGAAGTCAAGCTCGGCCCGGCGCAACTCCAATTGCGCTTCGGCCTGCAATTTCCCCTGCTCGGCTTGGATCACCATCGCCTTGCCCTTATCCAATTGGGCCTGCAACTCCACTGCGTCCATCTGCGCGACGAGCTGGCCCGCCTCGACCATGTCACCTTCGGCGACAAGATTGGCCGCGACCCGGCCCGGCAGCTTGGTTGCGACATCAATCCGCTCGGCCTCAATCCGCCCATTTGCCGACGCTATTCCTGCTGGTAGCGCTGCTGGGGTGAACTTTTGCCATGCAAAATAGCCGACTACAGCCAAGACGGCAGCCAAGGCCGCCCCGATAAACAATTTCTTTGAATTCATTTTCTGTCCTTTGGTACAGATAAACCATGTGTACGCAGATATATATCCACGGAATGCCGTGACGACTGGTCGAGGTATATCGTGTTCGCGCTGACTGAAATTGACGCGGGTTAATCGCTCGTTCGAATGGTTCCACGCACTGTTGATCGTCGGCATCAGCTTGGTTGCCTGATATCCCCAGAAACGTACCACGCAGGATGGCCTGACGGGGCGATCCCCAGTCAGATGCTGGCAACGGCATCTACGTCGCGTTTGTCCATGAGTGTTATTTAAATGTTAACGGTCGAGCGATGGTTCCGCGATGAGGAGCGGTTCAGCAAGCAGGAAGTCTGCGTAAGATTGGTTCGGCAAGTACCTAAGACCGAGGTCGTCGACCGCTTGTGCGGCGGAACTTGGATCAGGATCTTCAACCGCTACGGTCATCCAAGACCGTTGGTCTAACCTCACATGGGTGATTTCGGCCACGCAGGTTCCGCGTCGAAACAACAGACGGGACTTCTGTACGATCCGCGCTTTAACTCTGTTGGGGGGCCGAAGAAGGTTGGCAACCAAGTGAGCCGGCGACAAACCTGCGCTAGAAGGTAGAGCCTCTGACAACGCAAATGTGGCTGCAAGCTGGTCAAGCGCACTTGGGACAAGCAGAAAGTCCTGCGACAAGGCAACCTGCCAGTATTGCAAGCCCATGTGATCGCGACCGCGTCGTTTGATTTCCAGCCGGGTCCCATTGCGCAGCTTGACCAGCTCGGGCATCGCATGGGCGCCAAGCAGGTAGATATCCGCACGTTTCTCAGCAAATTCGAGCGTCCAGTCGCGGTGTAAGTCCGAGATCGCCGGCAAAGCCCTACGCGGCCAAACGCGATACTCGTACCGACCGCCTGCGGACGGCATGCCCAAGCTTTCCTTGCGTAGTACAAATGCAAATGATGTCATGGTGCCGTCGCCTCCCTCTGGTGCGTCGATGGGTGTGTGGTCGTCGCGGCGACCGGACTGGGCCGAACCTGCGCAGCAATCAGTGCTGTGCAACAATCGCCATCAACCAACGCTGCAAGGTCTTTTGTGGCTTCCAGCAGACCCTGTCGGCGGGCGTCGGCGAGCGGCTTGTCGTCAGCAAAAGGGTTGTGTTTTGACCACGCCGCCTGCGTCTCGCGAAGGGAAATATCTGCCCTCATCTCGCTGATGCCGTTGCAAGCCCTCACTGTCTGACGTCAGCGCCTGTGGGACAGATTTGAGGAATTGAACAACGGAGGATTTCTGGTTCATCGTAACCTTCATGGAGTGAAGATGAACAAGAAATCCGGAACGTCTAAGGACGCAGCTGACAAGCTGGTCAAGAACATCCGCCGCAAGACCCGTCAGACCTATTCGGCTGAGGAGAAGATCCGCATCGTCTTGGCGGGTCTGCGAGGCGAAGAGAGCATTTCGGTGCTCTGTCGCCGTGAAGGCATCGCCGAAAGCCTATATTACAGCTGGTCGAAGGAATTCCTTGAGGCTGGCAAGCGGCGATTGTCCGGCGACACGGCCCGGCAGGCAACGTCGCCAGAAGTCAAAGATCTGCGCTCGGAGTCACTTGCCCTGAAGGAATGCGTGGCAGACCTGACCCTTGAGAACCGTCTGCTCAAAAAAAGCATGACAGGGGCTGGGGAGGCAGAGAAATGAGGTATCCCGCGTCCGAGAAGCTGGAAATCATCCGAACGGTTGAAGGCTCACATCTACCGGCCAGGCAGACCCTCGACATGCTGGGCATCCCGCGCGCGACCTTCTACCGTTGGTATGATCGTTATGTCGACGGCGGCCTTGATGCCCTGGCGGACCACGCACCCCGTCCAGGTTCTGTCTGGAACCGTATTCCACAGGATCGGCGCGATGATTTGATCGAGTTCGCGCTGGAATTTGAGGCCCTGACGACACGGGAGCTGGCGGTGAAATACACCGACGAGAAGCGGTATTTTATATCTGAATCATCAGCATATCGTATTCTGAAGGAAGCTGACCTGATCACGGCGCCCGCGCATGTGGTGATCAAGGCGGCCGACGAGTTTAAAGACAAAACCACGGCAATCAACCAGATGTGGCAGACCGATTTCACCTACTTCAAGATCATCGGGTGGGGCTGGTATTACCTCAGCACGATCCTGGACGATTACAGCCGCTACATCATTGCGTGGAAGCTCTGCAGCACCATGCGTGCTGCCGATGTGACCGACACTATCGAGTTGGCTCTGGCGGAATCGGGTTGCGACCAGGCGGTCGTGCGCCACAAGCCGCGGCTGCTCAGCGACAACGGCTCATGCTATATCTCTGGCGATCTGGCCGATTGGCTGGAGGATCACAAAATGACGCACGTCCGCGGGGCGCCATTCCACCCACAGACACAAGGCAAGATCGAACGCTGGCACCAAACTATGAAGAACCGGGTTCTGCTGGAGAATTACTACCTGCCCGGCGATCTCGAGCAGCAGATCGGGGCCTTCGTCGAATATTACAATAACCAACGATACCACGAGAGTCTGAACAACGTCACACCCGCCGACGTCTACTTCGGCCGCGATAAAGCCATTCTCAGGGAAAGGGAGAAGATCAAGAAACAGACAATCCGACAGCGCCGCTTGCAACACCAGAAACAAGCCGCATAATCAATCACACGAACGAGCCAGAGCCTCCAATGCTCAAGCCGCTCTGATGTCCCATTTTATTTGACGACGGACAATCGCCAAAGCCAAAGCCAAGGACTACCGCATTGATCGGCGTATCCTCGATCGTTTACATATCGCGCTCGAATACCTCAGTTGCGGTGCGCATACCGTGCAAAAGGTCTATACGCTGCGCAGCGCCCAGCCTGCTTATGGCGGTTGCCAGATAGCAAATTAATTGTGGCGGCTGCGGTGAATGCTGGTCGGCGGCGCCGAGCGCGCTTTACATGATGCGCTTTGGGGGTGCCGGCGCTGGACCGCCTCGTCAAGCTTGGCTATTCAATATTTGGGGGCGGGTGTTTGCGGATACACGATGCCCTAGTCCGATGCGCTGCCGAATCTGGGCACCAGCCGGATTCGGCTGAACCACCAACGTAAAATGCCACCTGGAGACGGCTGTTAACACATTGATGTTGCGTTCTTTTATTTGCTTTCAGGAGGACGCAACCGTCGTCAATTGCCAACTATTTGATGCTGATGTTCAAAGCAGACACTCTCGGCCCGTTGTCTGGTCTCATACTCCACTCCTCAGCGGCGACGATGAGCTGAGAAAGCTATCTTATCAGACGCGGATATTTCGACCACTAAGAGCTGACGTCAGACATCTGCTCTCTGCACCGCATCGTCTGCATCTAAGCCATGTGGCTCCTCCGATTCTTCAGGATTGACCACCTCGCCTGACAGAAAATTACCGATGGTGTGCAACGCTTCGAAGTTTTCACAGACCACCTTGAACACAACCAGAAACGGCACCGCAACAAGTGCGCCGGGGATGCCCCAGAGCCAGCCCCAGAACACCACCGTGAGAAAGACCGCGACCGTGTTCAATCTAAGCCGACGACCCACTAGCCAGGGCGTAATCAGCTGGCCTTCGATCCCGGTCAGTATCTGATACCCCAGCGGTGCCAGCAGCGCATAGCCCAGTGAATCGAAGGTCACGATGGAAAACGCGCCGACCAGCACGGCGCCGATGAAGCCACCAAGATAGGGAAGGAAATTTAACAAAAATGCCGCGATGCCCCAGATGTAGGCATTTGGCAGTCCCAGCGCCGCCAAATAAAGCCCGATAGCGAACCCCAGACCGGCGTTGATGATAGTGATCGTCAAAAGATACCGCGAGACGCGCCGCTCGACGTCGTAAACGGTGCTAAGCGCGCGTTTCTTTTCCGCCATTGTCGGCATTGCCTGCACCAGCTTGAGATAGAACAACTGGCCTGAGGACAGCAGGAACAACGCAAGGATCAAGGTAACTGCGAGGGTTGCACCAAACTGGGTGGCTGTGTCGAAAGCACTGCTGAGCAGGGTCGGTGCTTTTACGACCACCTCCTGTACTTCCTGCGTCTCGGCGCCGTTTCCTTCCTTTCCGATCTTCTCAACTTCGGCTGTGGCGGCGCGAACCTCCTCCACGGCGTCGGACATGCCGCGTAGCTTTTGCTGTATCTCGACACCCATCTTGGGGATTTCATCGCTCCATAGAGCAACGGTTCCGGCCGATCCGCCGATGATCCCAAGGATGAGAACGGCTGTCGCGGATATGAGCACGAAACCCGAAGCCGCATGTGGCACGCCCGCTCGGTATAACCCGCGTGAAACAGGGCTGAGCGTTAGCGCAAGGAGAAACCCAAGGACGATGGGCAGGATCAGGTCCCGTGCGAAATAGGCTGTCACGAACAAGGCTATCAGCACCAAAACCTGTAGAGATCGGCGAATGGATGGCAGGTCGTCCATGGCAAAGCCTCCGGGGCATGTGTTGGATATAGATCAAAGCATAACGCCTGGGATGGTGAAAGGTTCAAACACTAAACCACCTTCGAAAATCGCCGATATTGGTTATGATTTTATGATGTATTTGACGACCAAAGGTCAGCATTTCTCAAGCAGACGCAGCTTGGCTCGCTCTCGTTTAATCACGTTCGGAGAAGGTGATACGGCGTGAACCTGAAGGCCAGCTCTTAGCACCTCATGCTCTCCTCGCCGAGAACGATCTTCAGGCGGGATCGAGATTAGCCTGATAGGTCGAGTATGTATCAACATTCGCGCCTCGGACTTAGTCGGGGCTTGAGAAGCCAACCCTCGCGGCGATGGGCGGTGCTGCATGAACGGCCGACTGTAAACCTTGGGTGCGCCAATCACCGGATACCGTTATTGGCAGTAGCTGCCGCTAGGACATACGAGGCGCGGTTGACAGGTTCGGAAGTTTTATAGTCAATAATTGGATGAATATTTCACCACGCTCTTTTTCCAGCGCCAGCATGTTTCGATTTGCTTTCGTCATTTTGAATTTTGCTTTGCCAAGCGCTGTGGCGGCGCAGATCAACTTACTTGATGTCATTGGTAAGAAAATTGAGGACGAAATTGGGAGGCAAATTGAGCAAGGCAGCGCACAGCAACAGCAAAGCGCCACACCACAGCAGCCCGCGCTGCAACTTAACCGCAGCCAAAGGCAAGTCGCGCAATCGGCGCTTAATCTTTTGGGGTACAATGCTGGGGTTGAGGACGGTGTATTCGGCAAAGGCACTCGGTCGGCTATCGCCAGTTATCAGCGAAACACCGGCCAATCATCTTCTGGCAACCTAACTCAGCAGCAGTTTACCGCGCTTCAGAAAGTCTACAAAAACGCGGTCCAAACTGGGAATCCAAACCTTTCAAGGCCGCTGACCAAGGCAGAGTTAGTCCAGTTTCAACAGAACCTTAAAACGCTCGGCTACTACTCCGGCGCCATAGACGGGATTGCAGGGGGTGGGACATCTCAAGCAATAGTGGGGTTCTTGTCTGCAGAGGGCCGTGACGCAAATGCGATTTCTACGGCGGACGCTTTTGAACTCTCGAAAGCAGCAGTTGCAAGACAGACATTGGCTATCCCAAACGACAACACCATAGACCTTCTGCCCATACTGGAGCAGATTCTCGCAACTGGGATATCAGGAACAGTCACACAAAAACCGGCGACTGAATATCGTGTCGTAATTTCGTTCGTCCCGCGTAGATGGGTCATCAGCTATCCCGAACTAGGCTGCTCAGGCACCCTGCATATAGAAAGCGAAAGCAAGAATTCAGTACTCTTCAAAGAGGACTTATCAGAAGGCGTAAGCACTTGCGGCCGCGGCGGCTACGTCTCACTGCGCAGATCCCAGGATGTTGGCTATGCCTTTGAATGGAGACAAAGCGCCAATACGGGCCCGATCGTGGAGGGCGTGCTACTGGTTGGAATGGATCGCACAAGGGATGATCTTACTGTTCCTCAGACAGACACTCCAGCAAACCGCCTGTCGGAAGTTGATCCTGAACCCGCAAGAGAGCCGGAAGCCAGTAAAAAGGATATCGAGAGGGAGCTTTCGCGGAATGAAATTGCTCAACTGCAGCGCCTTTTGACGCGGCAGGGTATCACGGGAATTACACCCGACGGAGTTATGGATACCCAAACCCTGGCTGGGGCGAAAAAACTTGTAGAGGGCAAACGCAAGTTTCGAAGCGTAGGCGTTTCCATCGATAATGGAGAGGTGCTAGATGCTGGCTATGGCCCAGCATGGACCGCGTACGTACTTCTGGACGGGCCAAGCACTATTCCCCCTTCGATCGAAGCGAATAGCAGCAAAGATGTTACCGGCCCAACTGATCCTCTCGAAAAACTGACAATAAATAATCTTGGCGGCGTCTGGATCGAGGCTTCTGCGTCGGTGGACCGCTCAAACGCCCTTCAGCCCGGTCTTCGAAAGTCAATGAGCCGCGAGGAGGTTATCTTTATTCCGATAAGTGCAGGTCAATATCGAGTCGAAAAACGTAAGTCTGGCGTGGTAATTGCAAGTGCAGAAATGAAATCTAGCACTACAACTGCCGACGAATTTTTACTCAGGTTTAGTAGCAATGCACAAAATTATACCCAAGGCTTCCGGTTTCGCGCGCCTAGCCCGAAAGTTTCCAGGAATGGTGTTGATATCCTTGGGTCCAAGAACAATTTCCTCGTACGCTTTCGTCCGACAGAGGCTGCAGAGGAATTGGGAGTAAAAACGAAAATACCTACTGATTTTTGCTCTGGACCCGCGCGGGAGATTTCACGCAGTGCGTTGCGTGAAATTGGCATAGCCGAAAAATTACCGGAAAACGCGCCCGACATCCTGAGTAACTACGAGCCATCAGCAGGTTCGAAAATCGCATTGTTTGGTAGCCAGATCTTCGAGGAGTCATTTGGAAAGCCATTCAATGAGCTTTCCTTGTCCGCTAAGACCGAATTGTTTGAACGCCTGAGAACATGCGCATTGCTGGCAAACTCGCCGGAGGTTGACCGGGCGTTGGAAGCTACAATCCTGTCCGAGATTGACGTCGTAAGCGTAGATTCTGATCTGGGCTTTACTATTGGCCGCGCCAGAAACGCTGGGGTCATATTCATCACACGGCCGACAGAGGTCAGTAGCTTAGTTTTGGCGTCCAGAAATTCACTAAGACAACTACAAGCCCGAATTTCTGAAATTGACGCGAGTGAAGCGGACGAGAGCGCCAAGCTGTCCCAGAAGATTGGGGCGGTTCGCCGGAGCGCAGCGCAAATGCTACCTTCCGACGTCGAAGCCATTGCGATTTCTTTGCAAGACGCTTCGAAAAAATATCAAGATGCAAAACAGGCCGAGATGGAACGGAACTCCGCACCGTTGCCCGAAAACACGTTGCTTCTCAACGCCACGAATAAATTCTTTACTGACAATTGCAGCCGGGCATTTCTCGCGGTTCAAGCAATTAACGGCGGGGGAAACGGTCTCTCGACGCTACTTGCGCGGAGCTTTGAGGCGCGTGGGGATACGTGTGTGGTAAACCTAACGACGCACCTTTTCACATTTAATTTGGACCGTGTAGTGACGAGTTCTTGTGAAGGGGTGGAGTCCTACGAATGTTCTTTCGTCGGGAAGTTCTGGTGTAAATACGAACTTAATCCAGAATTTGGATTCTCATCCAGCACCGCTGACATTGATCCGGTGTGCCCAGCGGTCAGTGCCGTTCCACAGAGTTTCGAGGGTAATTTTGTTCTGGTTTCTCCGGTAAGATGGCAGGCAACTCGTATCGATTGGTGAGAACATCACACTTTCTGTGCGGCTGAAAGAAGTTTAAAAATCAACCTTTATACTTGAGAACTTGCCAGGTCAGCCGCGTGTGATCGAGGCTGTTCTCATTCACCGCATCGGGTTAGCCTCAGGCGCAGCCAGTATATAGCGACGCTCTCGGCTGGACGTCTTGAAACCTGTATCTGTTTCTTATCGGCGCTCTCAGATCTGACGTAATCTCAAGGTAAATGCGCTATTATGCGCAGGGGTCCTCCGGAACCACCTTCGATCTTCATGGGCATTGCGATGATCGTACTTCCAGTGCTCGGCAGTGCGCTCATGTCTGCCACATTCTCAAAGGCGGCGACGTTATTCGTCATAAGTTCTACGTGACTCGCGAAGTCCGTTGACTGCCCGTAGTCGATAGAGGGCGTATCGAGGCCCACCGCACCGATACCACGCTCCACGAGAAGTTTTGCGCCGTCGAGTCCAAGGCCCGGAAAATGCAGATCAGCAACTGCCTCCTGCCCGCGGGCAGCAGTGCCCATATAGGTCTCGCGATCGGGATAAAGCCCGGCCCGACCGGTATTCAGAAGAACAATAGCACCCTCTGGAATTTTGCCATGCTCGGCTTCGAAGGCTTCGATATCAGCCGCCGACACCAGATAGTCGACATCATCCCCAGACTGCTTGGTAACGTCGATGACGAACCCCGGCCCAATCAACTGTTCAACCGGAATCTCATCAGAGGAGTGCGCCCCTTCTGCGAAATGCACCGGCGCGTCCAGATGCGTCCCGCCATGCTCGGAAGATGCGAAATCGTAGGAAGAGTAGTAATAGCCGCCATCGGTGTGACCCGCAAAAACTTCGGTCAGCTCGAACATTTTCGCCGTGGGCCAATAGACTGATTCAGAATTAAACGAATGGGTCAGGTCGACCCAGGTCCCTTTGGTCAGGTCCTGCGCGCTGGCGGACGATGCAAGCAACGCGGCGATGAGGGTGATTGCTGGTCTAATCATGGGCTCAATCCTTTTTCAATTCATGGCTTTCGTCAAGGTTACGGACATGCACAGAGTGCGGCAACCTTTTTTAACTCTGCCCCCAGAACCACGCGACCTCAGCTTTTCAAGACGGGTTTCATCGGCGTTGCAATCGACGCGTCTGAGGTCTGTTGGGCAGCTACCCCCTTACGGTAAGGGTTGATTTTTGAGTGGTGTACGGCGTCGGATCGCACCGAAGGCATCCGAATTGCGGACGGATGAATTATTGGCCTTGGTCTGACGTGAAACACGCGCAGCACCGCCACCGTCGCCTCGGTTTCGGCATAGACCACGATGTGGTTGGGCCGTGTAGTTGGACCGGATAACCAACTCGCGTGTGCCTTCCACTCTACCTGAGCAGCAGCGTTTTGCGTGAGCAGGCAACTGCACGACCTTGCTCTAGATTACTTCCAACAGTGCAAGGGCTGCGTTCGGGTCTTCGCCGTGCTGGCGGAGACACAAGCGGGCCTCAAACAAAAGCTGCCCTCCGGACCTGCCCCTGAACAGGAACAGCTTCGCGGTGCGCCGTGTCTCCTCCTCGCCGCAGAGACGGGCGACCAATTAGAGGCGAGGTCGGTCCACGTAGCACTGCCGACGGAAGTGACAATTCGGCGTTCGGTAGCCACTTGATCTTCCCGCAGTTTTGAGGCGCTCTCTTGTCTCGTGAGGGCCTGGACCACTTGACGACGGCGTCCTTAAATCTGCCCAAGAGGTGCTGACGTCAGACAAGTCGGGGGGATGATCTGCTTAGGCTCAGGACCCATTGAATGGCTTGAGGCTGCCTCTCGCCTGCGTGAGTCAAGCTCCCGAACTGTGGGGCGTTATGAGCAATTTGTATCGGCTGACCGATGAGCAGATGGCCCGACTTCGGCCCTATCTCCCGAAGAACCATGGGAAGCCACGTGTCGATGATCCGTTACGCGGCAACGGTTTGCCTTCAGACCGCGAGAGGGTCAAAGCGCACAGCCCGCCCCAAGCCTGAGGTCAAAAAAGGGGAGAGTGGCCGTCTAATTGGGCGGACCAAAGGCGGCATGAAGCATTGCCCGGCAGGCGATTAGAACAATCGACGAGAGGGACGAAGTTACATGTCGTCACGGACACCAACGGCCGCCTGATAGGACAAGCGCCGCTACAATATCCGCGATCATGTTTGGCCGCCTGGAGGAGTGGCGACGTGTGGCCATACTATACGACCAGTGCCCCAAGGTGTTCCTGTGCTCCATCACCCTCGCAGCAGCCGTGATTTTCTGGTTATGAGTCCGGTGCCTAGGCCGGTAAGCCGCAACAGGCTTTCGACAAAGCCGGTCGTCTGGAGCAGCGCCGCCCCGAACAGCACTTTGATCGTCAGGCAGGTCTTGCATCGCAGCGTTGCTGTAACTCAGCTGTCGGCCACGCGCCGGTAGGCGTCGCGCCCCACACCATGTCATCGTCGAACCACATCGCCAGAGAGCCTAAGCGCTTCATTATGGGCTGGCCAATTCTTGGCCTTGTAGGTCGGAAGGGGTGGTTTGCTCATGATTTCCGGTTATCACCCTAGACTCATGACATGAATCACCTAAGCCGATTTGCGCAACAGAGCCGTGTGTGCCTGTCAATAAAGCAGCCCCAACAGTATCATGTCCAAGGATCACGTTATCTCAACCCACCCGGACACCCGCGACAGAACCGAGATCTGTGGTTTGTATCCAGAGAATTGCAAAAAATCTGGCAGCCCCGGTCATCAGGCCGGATCTATTTCCTGGCCCAGTTCAAGCTGACGTGGCTCATTTCAGGTGCCGACAATTTACCGTCGATCAGGTCGGCAACGCGCGGTGGCGTCAGGGGCAGCGAGTTGACCGGTTTGCCGGTCGCATTGGCCACGGCGCAGCCGATCGCCGCTGCGACGTTCAGTATTGGCACTTCTCCCGCGCCTTTGGTGCCCAACGGACCAATAGATGGTGCGCCTTCGTAAAGGTCGAATTCGATGGGTATCACGTCACCCGCCAAAGGCATGCGATAGTTTTCAAACCCGGTCTGATCGAACGCACCCTGTGCGTTGATCGTGATTTCTTCGGTCAGCGCATAACCAAGCCCTTGAACCACACCACCTTGAATCTGCCCATGGATCGCACGACGGTTCAGGGCGCGCCCGACGTCCTGCACCACCCGGTAGGACAGGATTTCGACATGGCCGGTGATCGCGTCGACCGCGACCTCACAATCATGCACTGCGAAAACCGGTACGTCGATCGCGTCAATGAAGTGTCCGGCGGCACATCCCGGCATCGCTGGCACGCCGGGGGCGGTAAATGCACCGCTGCCCGACACGGGACCAATGGCCAGCTCTGCCTGCTGCACGATCTTTTCAATCGTTGCCCCCGATCCGGGGCGACCCTTGATCTCGACCCGTCCACCTGCCAGCACCAGATCATCCGCAGGGGTCTGAAGGAGTTCACTTGCCACCCCCAGCAACTTGTCACGCACCTGCGCACAAGCGGCTTCGCTGGCGGCACCGATGGAAACAGTCGTGCGTCCGCCGCCGACCCCCAGATCACGACCCGCCGCATCGGTGTCTGCGGTTTTCACGATCACCTTATCGGGATGAATGCCCAGATTGGCAGCCACGATCTGCGGCAGCGATTGCATCATCGTGCCAGACCCGATCTCTACGCCCGCGGTCACCAGCGTGGCACTGCCGTCGGCATTGAGATTGACCGTGGCGGATGACGGCCCGACAAAGATGAACCAGGTTCCGACCGTCGTGGAGCGCCCAAACAACCGCCCATCCGGCAAGGTGGCACTGCGCGCCTCGATGGGGTGTTTTGCGATCATACGATCCAGCATCGGACCAAGGACGTCACCCTCAAACTTCTGCCCTGTTGCGCCTAGATCCTGATCTGCCACCACATTTCGGCGGCGAAAACTAAGCGGGTCCATCGCGATGGCCTTGCAGATTTCATCCGTGTGCCGTTCAAGCGCGAAAGTATTGTAAACACCGTTGCAGGCCCGGAATGCCCCGTTGGGTGGCGTGTTGGTGTAGACTGCCTTGGTACATAACCGGACCGCGCCCAGTCGGTAATTTCCACCCAATGTATGTGCCGTCATCGTGGTCAGGAACACTTGTTCACCGCCATAGGCCCCGCAATCCATCAGGACCGTTGCCTCGCGCCCGACAATATCACCGTCTTTGGTGACGGCAGACCTGATGCGGATGTCCGCATTCTCGCGGCACAAACAGGTCATCATCTCTTCCTTGCGGGAATTGATCAGTGACACGGACCTGCCGGTCTTGCGGGCAAGCACGGCAGCGTATGGTTCGAGCGAGCAGTCGAATTTCAGGCCAAAACCACCGCCCACCGCCGGTACGGTGACCCGGACGGCTGATTCCGGCACGCCCAGAACCTTGGCTGTGACACTTTTGACCGTCCAAGGTGCCTGCGTCGAAGTGTGGACATGATAGCGCCCATCCTCATAGGCGGCGATAACTGCGCGAGGTTCAAACGGCACTTGGTTCTGCCGCCCCACCTGATAGGTGCCTTCGACAATCGTTACGTCGTCGCGGGCGAACGCCTTATCCGTGTCGCCCCGTTCGATCGTCGCCTGCCAAGCCACGTTGCCACCGCGCTGAGCGCCTTCAAACAGGATTTCGTAGTCCCGCCAACCCGGATGGACCAACGGCGCGTCATTCGCTAGTGCCTCTGCCATAGTCAGGACGGCGGGCAGGGGATCATATTCCACCACAATTGCCGCTGCGGCGGCGCGAGCCTGCGCGACGGTTTCGGCAGCGATCGCCGCGATCGGTTCACCATGATAGCGGACCGTGTCATCGGCAAAGATCGGGTGATCCGCAATGCCAAGGCCATGCAGCCCCGGCGCATCCTTACAGGTGGCAATGCCCAGAACTCCGGGCATGTTCAACGCGGGTCCGACATCCATGTTCCTGATCCGCGCACTTGCCCTGTCCGAGCGCAGCAAAGCCGCGTGAATCACATCCGACCCACCCGCATCGACGGTGTATTTCGTCCGCCCTTGCAGCTTGTCGCGCGCATCGCGGCGCGGCAGGTCCATCACGGCTGGGTTTTGCGTCGGCTCGCTCATTCCAGGGGCTCCACGCTGTTGTGAAGCGACATCACCGCATCGATGATCCGTTCATATCCCGTACAGCGACAGATATTTCCGACCAGCGCCGATTTCACTTGGTCCCGGCTGGGGTGTGGATTGCCCCTCAGAAAATGCGTGAGCGTCATCACCATGCCCGGAAAACACATGCCACATTGAACAACGTCAAAATCGACAAATGCCTGCTGGACCGGGTTCAGCGTTTCAACGCTGCCAATCCCTTCGATTGTCGTGATTTCAGCCCCCTCCAGCGCGCCCACAGGTTGCAGGCAGGATACCTTTGGCGCGCCGTCCACATAGACGATACAGGCGCCACAGAACCCCTCACCACAAACGTCCTTGGCACCGGTCAGACGAAATTCATCCCGCAAAGCAACCAGCAAAGACGTTCGAGGATCGCCGGAATAACTGCGCTGCCTGTCATTGAGCGTAAAGGACACGGGCATCTAGGTTCCTTCCTGCATCTGTTTCGCTATGTCCGCAAATACATGTTCGGCCAGCCGAGGCAGAATACGCAGGCGGTACTTTCCTGGTGAATCGACACCGTCGCGGGGTGTGAAGTCGCCCAGATGGTCCAGCGCAATGTTGCCAAGGCAAACGGCGTCAATTGGCTGGCCGACCAACGCGTTTTCCAGGCTCTGCCATCGTCGCGGCACTGGTTCGACCGCGCCGACTGCGATGCGGGCCGAGTTTATCGTTCCGCCATCATCCGCGTCTATAAAAGCACTGACATTCGCGACCGGATACTCTCCGGCCTGCCGCAACAGCCCTCTGGCATGGGCAGACCAACCGGATTGCCGCGTAACCTGAATACCTGTCAGGATTTCATCTGACGGGCGCGTGGGGCGGGCCAACAGATAGTCCTCGATGTCCAGCGTTTCGGCCCCGACCTTTGATCGAACTTCGACCGTCGCGTTCAGCGCGATCAGCGCCGGAACCAGATCGGGTGCCGCGAACCCTTGGGCGCAAATGTTACCCCCCAAGGTCGCTACGCGACGAATGGCGGGGTTTGCCGACATTGCAGCCGCCTGCGCCAAAGCTCCCATTTCCGCCAATCCAGTTAGCGCTGCCCCAAGTCCGTCATGAGTGACGAGCGATCCAATACGCAGCACATTCTCATCGTGCTGAACCTCGCTCAATTCCGCAATTCGCGATAGCGAGACTAGGACGCGGTCGTTGCTTTCGTCGCGCAAGTTTGCGCGCATCACCCAAGTTGCCCCCGCAACCAACACCGCGTCACCAGTCAGCGCCGCGATTGCGGCGTCGACGCTTTGTGGAAGGTGGAAAGGACTAGTTGTCATCTAATGGCACCACACCCTGATCTTCAGATGCGTGAATACCGCCCCGCCAAACTGACGGGACGGGTTTCACGAACCGGTCGCTGTCATGCCCAGTGTGATACCGAGCGGCGCTCAAAGCTCTCACGGAACTGCTCGGTGGATTTCGGCATCAGTTCCCCGGTGCCCCAATCCATGATCACGGCGTATTTTCGCACGGCGTCCATCTCGTCGATTTCACCGTCTTTATACATTTGCGAAACCTTCTCGGGATTCATCCGCGCCCATTCGACACGGTTTGCCCGGATGTGCGCCCGTGCCTTGTCAGTCGCTGCCTTGTCGACCTCGTAATCCAGCATGTCGCGGTCAATCACCTTGATCACCACGCCATAGTCCTTTTCGGCGCGCCCGACCGAGACATAATCGTCGATCACGTCTTCCAAAACGTGATCGGGATCACGCTCCATCGGATCACCATAGCCGCCGCCGCCAGCGGTCGGGCGGGTGAATTTGTCACCGCTCTTGATCTTGTAGTTGGAAAACACCGATCCCAGCCATGTTTCCTCTCCGGTGTCAGCGTGCTTGACCAATAGCCCGTGCGGCATCGACGGCAGGCCACCCTCGACGCCCCAGACCACGGCCCTTTCGCGGTCGCAGATGTAGGACATCACCGTGTTGTCTGCCTCAAGCAGCGTGGATGCCTTGATGACGCCCGCCCCGCCCCGCCATTTGCCCGGTCCGGGGCTGTCTTGCTTGATCTCGAAAACATCGGCGCGTGTTGGGTTCACACGCTCATTACCCTCAGAAGGCTGTGACATCAGGCCGGTGCCGAAACATGCCGTCGTGACATCGCTGCCATCCTTGCCGTTGCGCCCGCCCCAGCCGCCGGGCAGCCATTCGTAGAACATGTAGATCGGCTTTTCCGGTTTGCGCAGGTCATTGCCACCGGCAAGCAGATATTCAAGGTTGAACGCACAGGCGATGGCGCGCTCGGGCATGATCTGTGACCACATCTCAAAAATCGCGTTCATGATCTTTTCGAACGGCATCAGGAAACCGGTAACGGCAATGGGCCATTCCGCACTGACGACACTGTTTTTCGGGGTCTTGATCTCGACCATGCGATAAAAGCCACTGTTCATCGGCAGATCCGGAAAGAACGTTTTCATCCCGGCGACAACAGCCGAGAACGTCGCCCCATGCGCGGAGTTATAGATCGAAGAGATCGTCGGATGGCTGCCCTCGAAATCATAAACGATCTGATCGCCTTTGATCGTCATCTTGATGTGGATCGGGATCATGCCCTCTCCAGCGCCGGGGTCACGGTCGATGTAGTCGACCGCTTCCCAGGTTCCATCTGGCAGGTCGGAAATCCGCTGGCGGACCGACCGTTCAACGTAGTCCTGCACTTCGTCCATGCCTTGAGTGACTTGATCGCGGCCATATTTGCCTACCAGCCGCTGTAGTTCCCGCTCTGCCACTTGGGTCGCCTGCGCTTGCGAATGAATGTCGCCGATGATGGACGCAGGATCGCGCGTATTGGCCGCAATCATGTTCGCCACGTCAGAGCAAAACTTGCCCTTGTGGAACAGGCGGATCGGCGTAATACGCACCGCCTCGCCAAACATCTCGTGAGCAGTCACGTTGAACGATCCGGGGACAGAGCCGCCCAAATCGGACCAGTGGCCATTTGACTGCGAAAACCCAATCAGCGTTTCCTCGTCAAAGATCGGGCGCACCAGGCGCACGTCACTAAAGTGGGTTCCCCCTGCGTAAGGGTCGTTGATGGCATACACATCGCCGGGATACATATCGTCTTTAAAGACGCGGATCACATCCTTGCAAGTGTAGTGCAGCGTGCCGACGTGGACGGCGATATCCGCGTTGCCCTGTGCCACGCAATTGCCCTCGGCATCATGCAAACCGTTGGAGAAGTCGCGATTGTAGATCACAAAGGAATAGCAGGTGCGCAGCATCTGTTCGGCCATCTGATCGACCGAGGTGATGAAAGAATTCTTGAGAACCTCGAAAGTGACCGGGTCCAGTTCCTGTTTTGTCGTGCTGTCCATGGCTCAGCCCTCCACGCGGATATGAATGTTCATGTATTGATCGACCCATGCAGTTGTGTTCGGCGGAACGACCACGGTTGAATCGACCTGCTCGACAATTGCCGGACCGGTGAATTCGGCACCTGCCTTGAAATCGATACGATGATAAACGTCGGTCTTGCATCGCTCACCGTCAAACCAGGCATCGCGTTGACCGGCGGGCTTTGGCGTATTCTTGACCACTTCATGCGACGGCAATTCGGCCTTTGGCACCACACCGGTCGCTTTGATGCCGACCCTAAAGATGCTTACGGGTGCGTCATCGCGGCGGAAATTATATTCCTGTTCGTGCTGGTTGTGAAAGCCATGGATCAGATCGTCTGTGCTGGTAATCTTGGCCGGTGCCGACACCGCAAGAGACCGCCACTGGCCCTGATACATCATCTCGACTGTGCGTTGCAGCACGGTGTTCTCGGGTGCCACGCCTTCGTGGCGCAATTGCTCGACCGCCTCGGCCTCGATTGTCTGAAATGCCGCCTCAAGGTCTTTGGGTTCGGTGGTTGCCGCATCCGCCATGAAGCTGTCGGAGAAATCATGCTGGATATCCACCAGCAGGCATCCCATAGCCGAGGTTACGCCGGGGTTGGGCGGCACTATGACGACCGGGATCGCCAGCTCCTTTGCCACTTCTGCCCCATGCAGCGCGCCTGCCCCGCCAAATGCGATCAGCGCGAAATCGCGAGGATCATGCCCGCGCGAGATCGACAGCAGCCGCACCGCATTCGCCATGTTCGCATTGGCCACGTCGATGATCGCTTCGGCCGCCTCGTGCAGCTCCATGTCAAAAGGCTCCGCGACCGTTTCGCGCACGGCCTTTTCCGCCAGCTTGGGATCAAGCGTGATGTCGCCGCCCGCAAGGCTGGTGCCCAGACGCCCCAGAACCACGTTGGCGTCGCTGTTCGTAGCAACCCCGTTACCGTTGGAATAGCACGCCGGCCCCGGATTGGCGCCCGCCGATTGCGGCCCGTTGCGCAGGCTACCGCCTTCGTCCTTCCATGCCAGTGAGCCGCCACCGGCCCCGATGGTCAGAACTTCGATGCTGGGGAACCGGATCGGATAGCCGAATTCAATATACCAGTCCTTCGTTACGATCGATTCACCCTGATAGGCCAAGGACACGTCGGTGCTGGTGCCGCCCATGTCGAATCCGATGGAATTCTCATAGCCGCACAGGTTGCCAATGAACCGGCTGGCGATCGCACCCGCCGCGATCCCCGATCCCGCTAGGCGAGCCGCGAAATCCTTGACGCTGGCCGGGGTCATCACACCGCCGCCTGTGTGCAACAACAGAAGGTCGCGGTTGTAGCCACCATCAGAGAGCTTGTCGCTCAACCGGGACACATAATCGACCACCACGGGCGACACCGCCGCGTTCACCATCGTTGTCGAAAACCGCTCGTGTTCAAAGATCTCGGGCATGATCTGGGACGAGATCGAGATATGCACATCTGGCATCGCCTCTTGCAGGATCTCTTTCATCCGCCGTTCGTTCTGGCCGTTGACGTAAGAGTTGATGAAGCAGACTGCGATGGCTTTGACGTCGCGCTTCTTGAGGATTTCGGCCACCTTGCGGGCCTCATCCTCGTCCAGTTCGTGAAGGATCTTTCCAGCCGCATCAATGCGTTCCTTGACCGTCAACCGATCCCGGCGCGGGATATAGGGCTTGGCGACATCCTTGTAGGTGTCCCAAAGATCCTCCTTGTTGGACCGACGAATTTCGACGACATCCCGAAACCCTTCGGTGCACACCATCGCCGTCCGGGGCAGCTTGCGGGTGATCAGAGCGTTGGTTGCCACGGTCGTTCCGTGCGAAAACATCGACACATCGCTCAGATCTACCTTCGCATCCGCGACGCCGATCATGATGGCGCGCATCGGATCATCAGGGGTCGATGGCGTCTTTTCGATGCGGATTTCGCCGGTATCCTCGTCCATGATGCAAACGTCGGTAAACGTACCGCCGACATCAACTGCAACTCTGGTTTTTGTCATTGTCTATTCCTGTTTTGAATGTCTTTGACCGGCTGCTGGGAGATCACAGCCGATCGCCAAAAAAGAGGCTGTCGAAGGGGTTCAGGGCCTCGTTGGTCAAAGGCCGGCTTTAGTTCCCAACAGCGGCCTCTAGCCTGCTTTTCTTGCGAGTATCCGTCGGCGTGCAGCCGAAACGATTGCGGTAGTGCCTGCAGAACTGCGCCTGGTCATAAAACCCCCATTTGTAGGCGATATTGGCTACGGTCGACGTGTCATTGACCATCTTCAACGCTTCGTCACACCGCGTCAGGCGTTTGTCGCGGATGTAGCCAACGATGGAATGGTCATTCTCTGCAAACAGCCGTTGCAGATACCTCAGGGAAATGCCGCAGGATTCAGCAACCAATTGCGAATTGAGGTTTGGGTTCGCCAAGCTATCGCGAATGAACTGTTCAGCCCGCTGCAGATGGGCCGAACGGATTGTCGAGGACGAGCAGTCAAGAATGCGGTCGTCGCTGCGCATGGTCAGGCAAAGCAAATCCAGCAGATGCTGCCCCGCCATATCCCGCGCGGCGTGGTTGATATTGTCGATACACTCGATCGCGTTGCGCACAGCGCCGACAAAAAACGAACCCACTCCGGTCGTCGCATCGAACGTCAACGCACCCAGCCGGTCAGTGGCGCCCAACCTGGACCGCACACTTGCCGTCGGCACCTTTAGCACCCACAATTTGTTGCGCTTGCCGTGCCAGAACTCATACGGCATATCGCCCCGTTCCACCAAAAATCCACCGGGGCCGCATTTTGTATCGCGCGACGCCTGGTGGAAGTTCACGTCCACTTTGTGTGGAATGGTGATCAAAAGGCTGTTGTCGTTCTCATTGGCAAAATGGTTATTCCGGCGACGGTAAAGCACCCCGTCGCATTCCATCTCTGACAATCCGATGACACCCAAAGACCAGGATTTCAGCTGTCCCTGGAACTCTGATGCATTGTGACATTCGGCAGCGAGGGGAAAGTAAGTCTCGGACAAGGTCTTGGCCCACACCTCGTTCTTGTCCAAACCCTCATGTTGGTTCGTCGAAAAATGCATATTCTCCCCCCTGTTTTCTACAATCCGCCGGATACAGTCTGACATCTTGGCGAATTGCGTATAAACCTTTGGATAGCACTGCCCCCTACACGCAACCGCCTTGGCCGATGCACCTTGCAGTTCCCGCACCCAACCCGGGCGCTCATTTCCCAAACCTCCCGTTCGGGTCTGCAAATATTCATCGCGCTTTCGTGCGATAGGCATCCAGTGCCGCCCCAAAGATCAGGATAGCACCAATGACCACAGGCTGCAGAGATCCGTTGATCTGTTGCAGATTCATGCCGATCGACAGGCACACAATCAGCAGGGAACCGTAGATCGGTGCCGAAATTCCACCGGTGCCGCCGCGCAGGGACGCCCCCCCGATCACAGCCGCCGCGATACTGTTCAGCACCAGCGAAGTTCCCAGGTTCGGCTCTCCCGATCCGGTCTGTGCCGTCATCAGTAACCCCGCCACCGACGCCAGCACGCCGCTGGTGATATAGGCCAAAAACAAATGTTCCTTGACGCGCCGCCCGCCGACATGCGCCACTTCGTTGCTATCACCAAGCACATAGAGCACCCGCCCATGCACCGTTCTGGTCAGTGAGAAATGAAGCCCGTAAGCAACCAAAGCGGCGATGATCAACGGAATTGGAAGCATCAGGACCGTCATTTGGTTCAAGGCAAAACTGAACGTTTCCGGCAGATTGAAAATCGGAAATCCACCCGAGATTGTGGTCGCCACACCGGTGAAAATGCTCATCGTGGCCAATGTGACGATGAACGGATTGATCCGGCCATAAGCGACCAGAACGCCATTCACCGCGCCGATAGACGCACCTATCAGCAGCCCAGCCATCACGCCAACAGCGATGCTGGTTCCAGGCCCCAGTACCGGAACCAGAGCGGTCATGATCATGGACGACGCCACCGAGACCAGCGACACATTGGCCCCCACAGATAGGTCAAACCCACGGGTGATGATGACGACCAGCTGCGCACAGGCTACGAAGAAAAACAGGGACGACTGCTTCATGATGTTCACGACATTGTCGCCTGACAACATGGCCGGTTGCAGCAGGGCAAAAATCAGAACGACTGCGACAATCGCGAAGGGCAGCAACAAATGTGGCCCCAATGCGCGGAAATTTATGCCTGCTGTCTCGGCGTTCTCAGACATGTGCGCCCCTCCGGCTTTCACGGTAGCTCTCTGCGGCGACCGCAATCACAATGACCAAACCAATGATGATGATGTGGTATTTGCTGTCGATCCGCGCCAGACTCATCCCGTTGCTCAGCACCGACAAGAAAATCGCACTGAGTGCGACCATCTGTATCCGCCCGACGCCCCCTTTTAGTGCGACACCACCGATGACGGCGACGGAAATGCTCTCGAGCATCAGGCTGCTGCCAAGTGTCGCCTCGCCTGATCCGACCCGCGCGGTTAGGAAAATGCCGACGATGCCGGCCAGCAGCGCGCTCAGAACATAGGCCAGCCAGATATATTTGCGCGTGTTCAGCCCCGATAGGCGCGACGCCTTTTCATTGCCACCGACGGCGTAGAAATAGCGCCCCAGCCGCGTTTCGGTCTGCATGTACCAAAGCACCAGCAGCACGATCGCCGCTGCATAGACGACATAAGGCAGCCCAAGGGCCTTGCCGCGCCCGATCTCACGGGTGAAAAGCTCGGGCATGTCATAGATCGGCGTGCCTCCCGTGACGTACCCGGCAATGCCTGCGGCGATAGTCATGGTGCCGATCGTCACCATGAACGGGGAAATCTTGAGCACGCTGACAAGAAACCCGTTGGCAACGCCCACGATCAGTGCGGGGATCAGCCCGGCCAGACAGCCAAGCAAAATGATCACTGGCGCAGACTCAAACCCCATTGAGGCAAGCCCGGCCATGGACAGCGCCGAACTCACACTGGTCAGGGCCACAATCGCACCGACGGAAATGTCAAAACCACCGACGATGATTACCAGCATCTGCCCCGCAGAGATTATCATCAGAAACGACGCATTGCGCAAAACGTTGACCAGATTGGATGTCCGCAGAAAACGCGGCTCGTAGAGCGCCAGTAGAACGCAGGTCAGCACCAACACAAACGGCAGGATACCGATGGCTTTCAAAATGTTGCTGGCGCGGCGCGGCTGGCTTGCGGCTGATACGTTCATGTTGCGCGTTGTCCTTGTTCGTGGTCCACGTCGACATGGTCAAAGAAATGCGACAGCACTGCATCTTCGGTAATGTCATCGCCATCCAGTTCACCGACAATCCGGCCCTCCCGCATGACGATCACGCGATGCGACATGTGCATGACCTCGGCCAGTTCGGACGACGCGATCACTACCGCTTTGCCGTCTTCCGTCAGCGTCTTGATAACGTCGTAAATTTCCAGCTTGGCCTGAATGTCGACGCCTACGGTCGGCTCATCGAACAGGAACACGTCGAATTCCCGTGACAGCCCGCGCGCGATCATAAGCTTTTGCTTGTTCCCGCCAGAAAGCTGATCGGCCTTTGCGTTCAATCCCGGTGTGCGGATCTTTAGCTTGTCGATCATCGTTTCGGTGAATCCGCGTTCCGCGCGCCGGTTGAGTAGGGTTTTCTTGCGCGAGAATACGGGATCATCCAGTGCGGCAATGGTGCTGTTGGAGATCAGACTTTGATGCATTGCCAACCCTTCGGTCGATCGATCAGACGGAAAGTAGCATATCCTGTTGCGCAGCGCCTTGCGCGGGTTGTGTTTGTCGAGCGTTGCACCGTTGGCAGTAATCGTGCCACTTCTGACCGCTTCCAGCCCAAAGGCTGCCCGCAATACTTCGGATTTGCCGCACCCAGCAAGTCCGGCAAAACCCAGCACCTCACCGCGTCGCACCGAAAAGCTCAGGTTTTCGGCCAGCCCGCTCTGCAATGTCACATCGTCGAATGACAATACAGTTTCGCCGGGATCACGATGAATTTGGGGGAAGAACTCGTCGAACGTCCGGCCGGTCATCAGCTGGACTAACTCCTTTTCGGACGTATCCGCGTTGTTCACCGTCGCGATGAACTTACCATCGCGCAGAACTGTGACACGGTCCGCCAGACGGGTAATTTCCGGCATGCGGTGCGAGACATAAATGATGCCCAGCCCTTCGCTGCGCAACTGCTCGATGATGTCGAATAGCTGTGCCGCTTCCTGATCTGTCAATGACGCGGTCGGCTCGTCCAGGATCAGAACCCGACAATCCCAGAGCAGCGCCTTGGCGATTTCAACCATCTGCTGATTTGCGCGTCGCAATGTGCTGACGCGTGCCGCGGGATCAAGCTGAAACCCCAGACGGTCCAGTACCGCCTGCACCTTCTTGCGCATTTGCGATTTCGCAAGACGCCCGCCACTGGTTATTTCATGCCCCAGAAACAGGTTTTCCTCGACCGTCATGTCGGGGATCAGGCTGAATTCCTGAAAGACGATGCTGACGCCCTTTTCATGGGCCACTGCTGGCGTCAGCCCTGTCAGCGTCTCGCCGAAAAGGCGATACTCGCCTTTGTCATAGCCCTGCACGCCGCAGATGATCTGGATCAGCGTCGATTTACCTGCACCGTTTTCTCCAAACAGCACGTGAACTTCGCCGGCGCGTAGCTCAAACTGCATGTCCTCCAGCGCCTTGAATGCGCCATAAGATTTGTCCAGATGCGCAATTTCGATCAGCGGTTCTGCGGAGGTGCCGGGCGCAAGCGATGCGCCCGGTCCTTTTGTCGTTCCGGTCATGTAAATCTACTCAACCGAATACACCGGGTCCCAATCCGCTGGCGCGAACGCACGGCTGAGGTCCAGACCGTCAATATTGTCCTTGGTCACCACGGTCATGGACGGGCGCAGATTGGACAGGTGGTCTTGACCTTCAAGGATGCGCACTGCCATGTCCATCGCGATGCGGGCCTCCATCACCGGAGATTCCGTCACGGTCGCCGTCACAACGCCGGATCTGACCAGATCAACCATGCCTTCGTTGGAATAATAGGCAGCGACAATAGCATCGTCGTTCCCCGCCTCTTCCAGTGCCTGTGCTGCAACTTCGGCGGTTACGGCGGTGCCGTAAACGATGTTCACATCGTCATAGGCCTGCAGGGCATCCTCGACCAGTTGGAGCTGGATGCTTTTGCCGGTGTCACCGTACTTGGCCTCGAGCAGTTCGATGCTACTACCTTCAATTCCGCGCTCGACGCCTTCGGTGGATGCTTCTGCCCAACCGGATCCTTGAGGGCCGGGAAAATGCACCATGCGCATCGGCGTGTCGCCCACCAGCTCCGTCAGGAACTTGGCACCGGCTTCGGCCGCGTCGTCATAATTGGCGAATATCCGGGCGTCGGCCACTTCGCTCATGGGGTTGATCACGCCAACCTGAACGATGCCCTTTTCCTTGCCTTCCGACATGCTCTTGGCAAGCCCGGCCTCGGAAATCGCGGCGATCACGATCGCATCGACGCCTAGGGCAAGACAGTCGTTATACTGTGACACCTGCTTGGCCGCTTCTGTATAACCACCCGCTTCGAAGATCGTCGCCTTGACGCCCAGCGTGCGGGCCTGATCGACGATGCCATAATTTACGCCAACCCAATAGCTATCCTTCATGTGGGGAAACAAAACGCAGATGTGCCACGGCTTTTCAGCCTTTTCCAGGCCGGTATAGGGCGTGATTTCCGCGTTGCCGTCCGCGGCGTTGACGACGTCGAACGGCCATAATGCGCCTTCTGCGGATACCATCGACGTCAGCGATGCAATAACGATTGCAGACATCGATACCCTTGTCATCAGCTTCTTCATAGTGAACCTCCCAGTTCGATTTGTTCTATTTTTTTTGTTTATTCTACGGTCACCTCGTAGAGACATTCAATCTGAACGCCGAGGATACCGATCCTACGCCGCACTATCTTGAGCACGCAAGCGACATTATTGGCTCTCAGCGGCCTATTTGGGCTGAAAGAACGAACATAGTACGAAGTTTATCGTAAGATCATCCAGGATATGAACCACCGCTACGATCCGCATTTCGACAGCATTGCGCATGTCGATCAAAAGTGGCGCAATAACCGCATCGAGAGCGATCATGCCGCTCTCAAACGCTACTCGGGACAACGCAGTCGTTCCGATCCATGCGCTCTGCCAAGGTGATGCTCGTGGCGATCGAGGCGTTCAGGAGCATCAAGAACGGCCACGTTGAAAACAAGCGGCCAAGCGTTCGCGGCGAGACCGCCTTTGTCCGTAATCTGTTCAGCTCGGCGACGTGAAGAACAACACAACGCGCTGAACTTGCCCAAGCGCTCAACAACGCAACAGTCCCCTCATCAGACGTCTGAAGGCTGGGTTGAACCGGGGAGTATGAACCGGCAAAGTGCCGCCGCGCCAGTATCGACGCGGCAGCGATATATCAGCGCGCTTCGAGCGCAGTCTGGTAGGTCACTACAGGCGACCATTCGGGGCTGACCGCGGGAAGAGCTTCGGGAGCATGCTCGGCAAAGCTGTCCGTGGCATAGACGATGTTGCCACCCGTCACGGTGAGTACCGCTTCCAGTGATTTGATGTCCTCCTCGGGAACCGAAAAGTAGTCGCCCGCCAGGATCGCAAAATCGGCATACATGCCCTCGGCGATCTTGCCTTTCACATCCTCTTCCTGAGAGAACCACGCACTGCCGGAGGTGAAAATATCCAGGGCCTCTTCACGGCTAAGTTTGTTCGCATCGTCCCAAAGCTGCAGGCCGCCGACGGTCTTGCCCGACACCAGCCAGTAGAGCGAAACCCACGGGTTGTAGCTGCTGACGCGGGTGCCATCGGTTCCGGCGCCGACCGGAATGCCCATGTCCAGCATCTTGCGCACCGGAGGTGCGGCCAATGCTGCCTCGGCCCCGTAGCGGTCGACGAAATATTCGCCCGCAAAGGCCATGCGGTTCTGAATCGCGATTCCTCCGCCAAGCGCCTTGATGCGCTCAAGTTCGGCATCCTCGACCGTTTCGGCATGGTCGATGGCCCATCGTGGGGCAAAGCCGCCCTGTTCTTCGTTCACACGCTCAAATACGTCCATGATCAGTTTGATGCTGGCGCCATAGGTTGCGTGCTGGCGCAGCGGCCATCCGGCTTCTACCAATTGGGTCGCGACCTTGTGCAAGTCCCCCTCGGGATCCTGCCCATTTGCTTTGCGCTCTTCGAGGTCCGGAGCCGGGGCCAGGAAATTTTCCCAGTCGCCGACGCTGTGGACCAGAAATTCGCCCGCGCCATCCAATTCATAGCCATGATCAAGATGGACGTCCTCGTTCACGCCCACTTCATTATTGGCGATCCATTCGCCAAAGTCCTCGGCTTCCTTGCCAGCCTCCTGTGCAAAGAGATAGTAACTCATCCGCAATGGCAGGCCATCATTGGTCGCGATGTTGCGCGAGCCGACGTAGTCCTTGGGAAATACATGCCCGCCGCCACCTGCGTCAACGGATGAGGTCAGGCCGAGGCGGTTAAGCTCGCGGTAGTACTGCTTGGTTGAGTTGATCTGGTCCTCTTCGGACATCTGCGGCAACGCACCGATGGTCTTATAAAGGATCGAGGGGTTCGGCTCTGCGTGCAGAATCGCGCCGCCGCCGTCCAGAAACTCGACGCGGCTGCCGTCGGCCGTCTCCATGCCCGGTTCATAGCCGAGCGCCTCTACTCCGGCTTGGTTCAGGAACCCTTGGCTGTAAAGAAACAGCACAAAGACGGGTGTGTCGGGGGCAGCCTCATTCAGCTCCTCGACGGTCGGCATGCGCCGTTCTTCAAACTGATAGGGCGACCACCCGCCGATAACGCGCACCCATTCGTCCTCAGGGGCGCGGCCGGCTTCGGTGCGGACCAGATCCAGCGCAGCTTTCAAAGAACGTATGCCGTCCCAGCGCGTCTCGAGGTTGAAGAAACGCCCGCCCCGGATCTGGTGGGAATGTGAGTCGTTGAGGCCGGGGATCACCGTACGGCCATCCGCGTCGATGACCTGCGTGTCGTCGCCGCGGAAGGTTTCGATATCGGCATCATTACCGATTTCGACGAACAGCCCGTCCTGAACGGCAAACGCCGTTGCCTCAGCCTGCTCGGGGTCTCCGGTAAAGACTTTTCCGGCATTCATGACGATAAGATCGGCAGGTTGCTGGTTCTGTGCGAGCGCGGGGGCGCCAGCCAGAAGGGCGGCAAGGGCAACCTGCGGCGCGAATTTCTTGAACGTTAACATCGTTTCCTCCTTTTCGGGTGGAGGTGACCGCGCCGCGGCGCGACCACCCTTGGTATCAAGTGAGCAATTGGCTGGGATAACCGGCGCCTTATTCTGCCTTGGTCGCGGCTTCTTGCGCGCGGTTGTAGCTTTCGGTCACTGCGCGGTACGCCGGCGAAACCTCGCCATAGAGGGCGCCCCATTCAGCGGCATCCGGACGGTTCCAAGTACGGTGCGTTTCGCTCAGGATGGTGTTGGTAGTGACCGGAACGATCCCCTCGGCGACCATTCGCTGAAGCGCCACATCCGAGGCCATTTTGCTGACATCACCCGACGCATCCATCACGACGAACACATCATAACCTTCGGCATGTGCTTGCAAAGCCGGGAAAGCGACGCAGACGCTTGTCCAGACACCCGCGATTACCAGAGTCTTGCGGCCGGTTGCTTCGACAGCGGCAACGAAATCGGCATTGTCCCACGAGCTGACCTCGCCCTGACGCGCGACGTATTGCGCGCTGGGCATGGCTGCGGGCAGCTCTTCCATGATCGGTCCGTTGGACCCATCAGGCTCGGACGCGGTGTAGATGATCGGAATATTCGCCTGTTCGGCGATCTTGGCAAGCGCGACCGTATTGCGGCGCAGCTCGGCGATTTCGATGTCGTTCACGGTCTGGAACAGGCCCGTCTGATGATCAAGCAGCAGAAGAACCGCGTCATTGGGATCAAACAGCGAATTGTTTGCAGCTTCGGTTGGTGTACGCGAAAGGCCATCGAGGTGAAGCGTCGAGGGTGCTTCTTGCGCGTGCGCAACGGTGGTAAACGCGACAGGCTGCATGACCATCGCGGCTCCTGCCGCAAAGGCGAGAAAGGTCTTTTTCATGGTCTTCAGGGGGTTCATAATAGTCTCCTTGGGAGGTTTGGGGATTTCCCTCGCGGCCCACCCGGTCGAGAGCCGCTGAGGAATGAACTTGCCGCTGGAAACATTCGTTCCGATTGCAACGATGTTTCTGACTGCAAGTTTCTTGCGCTGCCGGTTACCGGGTAGTGTCACTGGCAGGCGTTTCAGATGTTCAGGCCGCTAGGGCGTCACGCACCGACGGCGATCTCGAAGTCGGTGTTAGCGACGCCTGATCAAAGCGCATTAGGCATCGCTTCCGCTCAGCTTTCCCGCGATCTCTACCAGACGGCGTGCCTGATGGCCGATGGCCAATTTCACCTCGTCGGTGAACTTCGCGCCCTGCGTGTGGCTATAGCCATAGGGGTTGCCGCCGGTTTTGAAGATGACCTCATCGGTATAGCCGGGTGCGACGACGAACCCGCCCCAGTGCATGACGGTGGTATAAAGCGACAGCAAAGTGGACTCCTGCCCGCCATGCGTATTCTGGGCGGAGGTCATCGCCGATACCGGCTTGTTCGCCAGCCCGCCCTTGGACCAGACACCGCCGAGCGTATCGATGAAGGCACGCATCTGGCTGGCCATCACGCCAAAGCGGGTTCCGGCCGAGATCAAATAGGCGTTTGCCCACTCCATGTCTTCGGCGGTTGCCTCGGGGATTCCGGCCGTGCTTTCGGCATGCGCTTTCCAGGCATCGACGCTGGCGACGACATCGGCAGGGGCAGTCTCAGGCGCTTTCAACAGCCTCACTTCTGCACCTGCGGCCTTTGCCGTCTCGGCCGCGATGGTGGCCATCTCGTAGTTGGTGCCGTAGCTGGAATAATAGATGATTGCGAGTTTGACGGTCATGGTCTTTCTCCTGTCAGTTGGGTTAATTTATGGTGGTTTCGTGCTGAGGATTTACCGAGAGCGTCGCCGGTCGACGCCTGTGCAGCGCCCGGCCACATTCTGTGTCAGGTAGCCGCTCTGCTTACGCCGAACGCTGACGGCGCGTGGCGTCGACACTCCAAGGACCTGGACCAGCGAAGACGAGATAGAGGAACACAAAGCAGTAAAGGATCGCTGCATCCCCGCCGTTCAGGGCAGGGAAAAAACTCTGCGGCAAATGCGCGATGAAGTAGGCGACCGCCATCTGACCAGAGAGAACAAAGGCGACCGGGCGGGTGAACAAGCCAGCGACCAGCAGGGCGCCTCCGAACAGCTCCAGCACCCCCGCGATCCATCCCATCGTGAAGGGGTCAGGCATACCGTCTGACGCGGGAAAACCGAGTAGCTTTTGCGATCCGTGCGCGAGAAAGATCAGTGCAGTCACGATCCGCAAGACACTGAGCATACGTGGGGCCCAGACAGTTTCGAGTTCACGGGTGTTCATCTTGATTTCCTATTCTTTGTCAGTGGAAAGATTGGTATTCGCGACGGTGGTAGGTCCGGCTGCTTGGCCTAGCCTGCGATGACCGGCAGAGTTTTTTCCAGACGCGCGCGCAGATGGGCGTGCTGTTCGGGCAGCTTCAACGCCTCGCCCAGATGCGCTGCGTCCTCGTCCCGATCAAAACCTGGCTCGCTTGTTGCGATCTCGAACAGAATCCCGCCGGGGGTGCGGAAATAGATCGCCCAAAAGTAGTCGCGATCAATGACCGGCGTGACGTGCGCGCCAGCGTCAATCAGTGCCTTGCGGACCTCAGCCTGCATTGCGCGATTCTCGACCGCGAAGGCGACGTGATGGACCGACCCTGCGCCCTCGCGCGCCTGTGTTTCATCGGGGCGGACCTCAAGGTCGATCACGTCGGCACCATTGCCGCCCTCGATCGCCATACGGATCAGCGGGCCCTCTCGGTCTACCTCATGGTATCCCATAAACGTCAGAAGCTTGGCCGTGGCGGCCCCGTCGCGCAGGCGCATGGTCACGCCACGAAAGCCGTGGATGCCCTTGCTCGCTGGGACCGGACTGCCGTTGTAAGGAGCACGTGGATCCCCCGGAACCTCGACCAATGCAAAGCCATCGCCGTCAGGCCCGGCAAAGCGCAGGCGCTTTTCGTCGAACTGAACCAGTTCTTCGATGATACGGACCCCCGCAAGAGCAAGGCGGTCGCGCCAGTAATTGAGCGAGCCTTCTGGAACGGCAAACGCAGTCTCAGACACCTCGCCCGTGCCACGTCGACCCTTCACGATATGTGGGAAGGGAAAGTAGGTCATCACTGAGCCCGGCGTGCCGGTCTCGTCACCGTAATAGAGATGATAGACATCGGGTGCATCGAAGTTGACGGTCTTCTTTACCCGGCGCATGCCGAGGAGTTTGGTGAAGAAATCGTTGTTTTTCTGCGCATCCGCCGCCATCGACGTGACATGGTGCAGGCCTTTGATCTGGGTGAGCATGACGGGCTCCTTCGTGGCTGATCTTGCTTGATCCCGAACATAAGGCACGCGGTCATTCACTAGAACAGGTATAATCTTGCATTCACCATTGCGCTTGACGTAATAATAGCGGCATGGGTGAACTGGAATCTATTCGCGTCTTTCTTGCCGTGACCGAACTGGAAAGTTTCGCCGGGGCGGCCCGTCAGCTTGGCATGACGCCTGCCTCGGTCACGCGGACCATTGCGGCCCTTGAGGACAATCTGGGCTTGCAGCTTCTGGTGCGCACGACGCGGCGGGTGTCGCTGACATCTGCCGGTGCGCTTTATGCCGCAAGGGTGACGCCGTTGGCGCAGGGACTGGCAGAAGCAGTGGAGGAAACGCGCGAAGCACAGGGCATGACCGCGGGTCGCATCCGCATCAGCGCGCCCATGTCGCTGGGGTTGAAGGTGCTGCCTACCGTCCTGTCGCAGTTCGCAACGCTGCATCCGCAGACGCATGTCGCCGTCAACCTCTCGGACAGCTTCGTCGATATCGTCGAGGAGGATTACGACCTCGCCATCCGGGTTTCGGGGCCGCCAACCGACAAGTCCACGATCTGGCGCAAAATCTGCAAAGTGCCGCGGGTTCTGGTGGCGCCCCCCGATTACATCGCCGCCAAGGGCCGCCCGCAGACACCTGAAGACCTCGCGGGCTTTGCCTGCCTCAGTTACCAGTCAGACGCTCAGGAAGAGGTTTGGGAGCTTTCCAAAGGGGCAAATCACCTTAGCCATAAGGCCAAAGGCATCATCAGCGCCAACAACGGTGATTTTTTGGCGCAACTGGTGCTGAACGGTGAAGGCATCGCGCTTTTGCCGCGCTTTATCGTGGCGGGCGATCTGGACGCGGGGCGGTTGATCGAAATTCTGCCTGACTGGGCGATATCCGAAGTCTGGCTGACGCTATACTACCCGCCCTACAATCAACTTCCACTGCGGGTGGCAACATTCTCTGAGTTCTTCGAGACCCATGTCAAAGAAACATGCGCGCTTTGAGTACAACTGAAAGCATTCCTTCCTACTCCTGCGTATAGCGCGGGGGGCGCGCCCGGTTTGCCAAGCTCACACTCCAGTGCGGCGCGGTCCCAATTCCCGATCTTGGCCGCAGCCGCATAGGTAGATTGAAGGAATGACATCAACATTGCTTCGGGGTCATCGGTGGCGATGACAATAATGGAGTGCCCCCATCGGGTGGTCCAGATTGAAAGTTAGTGCATGATCGGCCTTTGGTCCATCGGTAC
The DNA here is from genome assembly GCF_035599575.1 of Roseovarius sp. Pro17. Lineage (NCBI taxonomy): Bacteria > Pseudomonadati > Pseudomonadota > Alphaproteobacteria > Rhodobacterales > Roseobacteraceae > Roseovarius > Roseovarius sp. Pro17. The sequence continues at coordinate 4,067,032 of NZ_CP141179.1, read as the reverse complement.
GATGTGGAAAAGGCTGGCGCTGACCACCTGCTGTTCGTGATCCACCCGCGTGGCACCGATTGGGCGCTGACCACGATCCGCCTGGACGACGACACGTTCGACAACCGCGCTGATCTACCTGCCACGTGGGCGGGATTGACCGACGACCAACTTGGAGCTGTCAGCGGTGTCTCGGGGACGAAGCTTTGCCACAACGGGCGGTTCATCGCGGTAGCCAGCAGCCGGGAGGCTGTACTGAAAATGGCGGATATCGCGGTGGCTGAAGCTTTTGCTGGGTGAGCTTTGGGTCTGGCCTGGGCACTTGAAGGGCTGAACACGTTATCTCGTAGCTGTGCTGCTGGGACGATACCTCGATTGATCGTACGGGCGCGACTAGCCCCGCAGTCAGGGTTCAGCTTGAGCAGTTAGGGCGGGATGCCGCCATTCGCAGCAGAGATGAGATTTCTATCCAGTGGCTTTGGAATGAACATTCAAAAGATTCGAGTATTAACAACTCGTCCTTGCTTTCCAAACGCACGCAACACTCTTGTCGCGCGCTGCGTTTCGCGAAAAGCTGTGATACGGGTTTTTCGCGAAACGCTTTAGGTATCAATGTAAAGGTCAATCATGAGATCCTTACAGGCCGGGTCATTCTTGTAATGATCGAATTCTGTCATTCCGTGATCTCTGAGGAACGGCTCATCAACGAGGCATTCACCGCTCAGCTCCCGACTGTTAGTCGTCAAAATGGCATGTGCCGCATCGGCCATGATGGCCGGTGTTCGGGAGCGGGCCAACAGTGATTTGTCGAGGGCAAACTCGATCGCAGCCGTGGCAATCGTCGTTTTTGGCCATAGCGTGTTGGACGCAATACCGTCGCCGCGCAATTCTTCGGCCAAGCCCAGCGCCAACAGCGTCATCCCATACTTCGTGACAGTGTAGGGAATATAACCGCCAAGCCAGTTCTGACCCAAATTGATCGGGGGAGCCAGGGTCAGGATATGTGGGTTTTCACCCTCTTTCAGATAGGGGGCTGCGGTTTTTGAACATAGAAGTGTGCCGCGGGTATTGATCGAATGAATGAGATCAAAGCGTTTCATGTCCGTCTGCTGCACCGGGCCCAGAAAGATCGCGCTGGCATTGTTAACCAGAATGTCGATGCCACCGCAGGCATCCGCCGCATGTGCCATCGCTGCCTGCACGTTTTCATCGTCGCGTACGTCGAGTTTTATCGGGAAGGCCTTGCCGCCTGCGGCTTCGACCTCATCCGCGACCGTGTGGATCGTGCCGGGAAGCTTGGGATGCGGTTGATCGGATTTTGCGGCAATTACAACATTGGCCCCGTCACGCGCACAGCGCAGAGCGATCGCCCGCCCAATGCCGCGGCTTGCGCCGGTGATGAAAACTGTCTTTTCGGAAAGAGTCGGCATCAGTGTGATCTCCGGAAAACTCGCGTTGACTGACCCTGGTCGCTCGGGCTGTTTAACTGAACCGGTATTCTCCAGGTGGCTGGACGACCTGTAAGTTGCACTGCACTGTTTAACTCCCTTTCCGAGGTCGGGTGTGGGCCGGAAACGGCAGGGGTCTTCACGGAACGATCACGATCCACCTTGAACCATCACTTCTTATCGCGCGCGGCCTTTTGTTTTCTGGTCAGCTTGTTGTTCCATGCATTGTTACTCAAACCCAGCTCACTAGGAAGGGGTTTGGTCTTCCCGATGCTGACCTTGCCCCCATTGTTCAGGAACTCCTGAACAAGTGCATCATGTGCGGTTTCCTTGGGAATCTTTTTCATGGCCGCAACATACCAGATCGGGCGCATTGGTGTCTCGCACCATCTGGAAGTACATTGATCAGCTGCACATCTTTCGGCAGAACCAGTCGAATCCTGCCTCGGGCACGCACCGAATTGGTTGCGCCGTAGGCTTGGATGCATGAAGCTGCATGATTATCACCAGAGGAAATTGCGACATGAAGATCTACGGATTGAACACCTGCGCAATTTGTCAAAAGGCCCGCAAGGCGTTGGAGGCTGAGGGCAGGGATGTCAGTTTCCGCGATGTTCGGGCCGAGCCTTTGAGCGAGGTTGAATTGGCTGAGCTGATTGCAGAGTTTGGGGATCGGCTGGTGGATCGAAAAACGAACGACTACCGAGGGCTCAGTGATTGGCTGAAAAATTCAGAGGCAGAAGCGCAGATATCAGCTCAACCCAAGGTGATGGCGCGTCCGATAATACATGACAAGACTATGTTTTACATAGGATGGGATGAAGCAGTTCAAAAAGCTCTGCTATCTAGTTGACCTCCTGTCCCAAAAATTCAAAAATTAGCTGACTGAAACCCAAATGAAATACTGCGGGATCGGAGAATGGCAGCAACGCGAAAACTGCGTCGCAGCGATTGCCGGGACCGTCAGCGTCTCCTTTGGGCCGGAATTGTGGGATCTGCCCTCGACATTGCGGGCGGAAATTGGCCTTGCGGCGTAGCAGTATGTTCAAAGGCAATGACCGCGGTAACAAAACCGAACTAGACCATATACGAGCACTCAGCGACGATGTTACCATAGGTCAGCAGGTGGTAAGAGCCCAGCTTCTCCGCTTGTGCGCCGGTTAGCGTCGGTTGTCGCGGGAATGCCCATGTCGGCGAGGCGCTCGACAGGCAATCGCGAGAGAGTCTCGTGATCGCGGCGAGAAAGCTGGTTTTCGCGGCCGGCGGCAAGCCAACGGACAAGGAAATTGTCCCATGCGGTTGTGTGAGTAACGGTGCGGTTTGGGATGATTTTGGTCATGGTGAAAGTCCTCCGGTTGTGGATGTGAACAGTCCCAAGTCTGACCGATGCTCATAAGATCATCGTAAATTGGCTCGGTGCCCAGACCGCCTTTAATGCAATAATTTCGTCAAAACCAACTGACGCACCGTAAATTATCCCTTAGATTGAACACATGCCGAAGCTCATAGTGCATCTCAATGGCTCCTTTCGGACAACGGACTCGGACGGGCGGGCGCATGTCGGGCTTAGCCGCAGGGCGCAGGGTATGCTCGCCTATCTGGCCTGTCAGCCCGGCTTTCGTGCCGAACGCGCCCTGTTGGCTGATCTGCTCTGGTCAGACCGCAGCGAGAAACAGGCGCGCGCGTCGCTGCGGCAGGAATTATCGACGTTACGGCGGCTTTTGCCAGAGGGCCTTTTGTCCGCGGACCGTCAGGCAGTCTGGCTCGGTTCCGATCTATTGGCCTGTGAGCGCGGTGACGGGGACTTTCTTCAGGGCTTCGATCTTCCCTCTGAAGGATTCGAGGACTGGCTACGCACCGAACGAGCGCGCACGGACGTGCCCTCCAAGTCGGATCCAACTTCAGCCGCACATGATCGAACCGAACAGCCCGCGCTTGCAGTTATGCCCTTCGACGAACTGGGCGTGAAACAGGGAGACATGTTCGCGGAGGGCGTGGTTGAAGAGATCACGGGCGCGTTGAGTCGAATCCAAGCGTTTCATGTAATCGCGCGTCAATCGGTGTTCGCGCTGCCGAAATTTACGATTTCGGCTCCGGACGCGGCCTTGGCGCTGGGTGTCGACTATTTGCTGGAAGGAAGTGTGAGGCGGACCCGAGACAGGGTGCGTATCTCGATACAACTCGTAGATGGGAAAAGCGGTCATGCGCTCTGGTCAGGGCGATTCGACGACCGCATCGATGATCTGTTCGATCTTCAGGACCGGATAGCCGCACAGGTGGCCGGCCAAATTCTGCCAAATCTACGTTCCGCAGAAATAGCACGTGCTCGCAGGCATCTGCCTGAGGCGCGGTCCGCATACGAGCTTATGCTGACCGCTTTTCCACATTTTTGGGTTCACGACAGCCTTGAGAACGAGCGCGCGGTCACCTTGCTCGACGCAGCGGTAGAAAAGGCCCCGGATTTTGGCCCCGCGCTTGCGCAACGGGCATGGTGCCACTCTCACCGATGCTGCTATCTCTGGACCTTGCAGCCCGAGGCGGCGCGGCAATTGGCGCGCGCGGATTTTGACTCGGCGCTGCAGTTGGTCGACGATCACGCGCCGGCATTGACGGCGCTCAGTGCAACGGCCGCTCTTGCGCTGAAGGATTTCAGGTTGTCCGAGGAGCTTGCGCTGCGTGCCCTCGACATCGATCCAAATAATGCCTGGGGCTGGTTGAGGCTGGGATGGGTTACTTGCTACCTTGGTCGGCCCCACGCGGCACTCGAGCATTTCGACCGCGCCGAGGCCCTGAGTCCACTCGATCCGTTTCTATTCAACATTGAGTTCGGCCGCTCCGCCTGCCTCAGGGCGTTGAAGGACTACGATGGCTCAATAGCCCGGATTGAGAAGGGCCTGCGTGCCGCGCCGCGTGCGCAATGGGCATACCGGATGCTGTTCGGAACGTTGTGGCTGAAGGGCGACAAGAAGGGAGCCATCACAGCCGGAAAAAGGTGGCTCGCCGCCCATCCAGGACTGTCGAAACAGGTTCTGCTTGATGGTATTCCTTCTTGGAACCACGACCCGGACTATCTGGATGTGCTTACGCGGTTTGACGAAATTATCGCCGATGGCTGAGCCCGCATAGGGCTACATGGATGTCGATCATAATCAGCTTTCGTCAGGGAAGAAGTTAGGCCGCAACGTCGTCGCCATTAATAGGCTTCCGACAGACGTGACCGATACTGGCAGTAATCTTGTCGCTCAGGACGATCTGCGGTCTGCTGCATGCTCACCGTGCTCTGATAAGCTTGAGTTGCCTGAAGGAACTGAAGAACTTCGGCGTCCCGCAGGTATCTATGCAAAGCTGGAATACAAAGGCCCCTACGCAGATATGAAAGATACATACCGTTGGCTCTACGGCGTCTGGTTGCCAAAATCCGGCTTTGAAATTTCCGAACGCCCCGCCTCTGAAGCCTACCTCAACTCGCCGGTCGATACCAAGCCGGAAGATCTACGCAGCGACATGTTCCTGCCAGTGGAGAGCCAGTCATGAGCTATATGAAAACCATTCCGCCCAACGTCCTACAGGCGTTCCAAGAGGTCTCACCACCACACCGCAAAGCCCTGCTTGACGTCCGCCAGTTGATATTTGACGTTGCCGGCAATGACCCGCGCATCGGACCGATTGAAGAGACCCTACGTTGGGGCGAACCGGCCTACGTCACGACCAAGAACAAGACTGGAAGTACGATCCGACTTGGTATCGAAAAGATCTCTAGCATGCCTGCGCTGTTCTTCAACTGCAACACCACTTTGGTTGAGGAGTTTCGTCAACAATTCGGTGGGTCTCTGACATTCTCAAAGAACCGAGCGGTTATTCTTGACGGTGAACTGGGTCCGCTCAGTTGCGCCCTTAAAACATGTATCGCGGCGGCATTGACCTACCACCTACGAGACTAGCCCAAGCAGCGTTTACACAATGCCAAGGCCGGACCTTGGTTTCAAAAATTCGAAGGTCCTCTTGGTCCCGCTGTGCAGACCTTCATGGTCGGCGCAGCGAACGGCAGGATCGAGCTCGTTGTGTCCGTCGTCAGACTTTTGGAACCAATGGCTGCCTAAACCAAGAGAGCGTCTAGCTCACGCAGGCTTGCGCCGCAGTGCCACGCCGGGGACTTTCGCTATATCGCCTGTTGCGAGAAACTGAATGCCCTGCCCTTCAAGCGCTGAGCGCAGAGCGTCTGAAGAACGCATCTGCAGACCACCTTTGCCGCTTTCAAACCGGCTGATGGTTGCGGGGGCTACATCTGCCAATTCAGCCAATTCGCGGACGCCTAACGGCACCGGAACCCGTGAGTTGGGGCTCGTCACTCGCGCAGTATGTGCAATACTATATGAAGGAAACCCTTGAACCGGAGCGCCTGTCAGCGCCGTTTGTGCAATTCTTTATCAATAATTGCACCAGATTTGGGCGCGATGGCGTTCAGCAGTGCGCTTCGGAATCGCGCAGATATCCGATTCAACAGCGCGTCGTCTGGAAGGGTCGCAACCTGTGCCACCGAAAGATAGTTAAAACCCCGTCCCTGTGCCACCTTACGGACTGCCTCATATGCAACACGGGCATCGGCGGACCTCCCATCAACCTTGGCCTGCCAATGGTCAAGCTGCGCCTGCCAGACGCCAGCCGCCTTATCCCGTGCCAACCGATGAGAATCTGTTTCAAGTGAGATTGACACAATACGCTTACGGGTCTCAACCACTTCAAACCGCTTCGGGATGCGCCTCACAAGGTCCCAGACACCGCGCCGGTTCGTCAGGTCCAAGTCTTTTTGCATCGCGAAACCCGATCACATGGACTCCACATTTATGGACTGATGTCACACAAAATGTCATGCAATTGGTTAAAGCCAAAACACGGCAATCTCGAAATTTTTCTTTGAATTTAAAGATTTAAATGGATTTTAAGGGGGTCGTCTTGGCGGACCGAGGAGGATTCTCAATCATCAAGAATTTTACGTAACGTATTGATAATAAGTAATATTATAAATAAAAGTCATGCGAAATGTCATGCAAATTGTCATGCAAGACTTCGAGCTAACATCGCCCAACTTGGCACTCGAAGGCATCCCGTGGAGTATTTCCGTAAAGTGTGTTGGTTGCGGGAGCATGCAACAGCCGTCAATTGCCAATCATAAGATACTGGTAAAACACTGTAATATCTGTTCCCACAAGTCGCTTCAAGCGTTTGGCGCAAGAGTATTGGCGACGGCAATCAAGGTGCTGGACTGACGCCGACAGAGAAGTTCACTGAATTTGCTGCCGCGATCGTTTGAATTACGCTGAAACCGACCGCGGACGATCGAGGAATGCTTCCTGCGCGCCAAGGATGATCTGGGCCTCGATCATTGCGAGGCGCGCTCATGGCACGGATGGCATCGCCACATGAGCCTGGTGATGGCTGCAAGCGCGTTGCTTGTGAGGCTCAGCGCAAATCAGCGCCAAACGGCTTTCAGCAAACCGAACAAAACGAGTCCGTAGAACTAACCGGAAGTAGCATGATCGCCCAGCTCCGAAACACGCTGACCACATCGGAAATTCGCCACCTGACCACACGCCCCATGCCCCGACCGATGCTGACCGCCGCCTTCATCTGGGACTGGTCGCGATAGCGACGGAAACACCAAACTGTCGCCGCTGTCGCACATCGGAAATTTCGCCCCAATACGCACTCAATACGCAACTGTAGTACTAATAGGGTCGGCAACAGCGATCTTTGAATTAGGTCAGTGAGTCTCTTTAAGGTTGCTCCTGCGGCGTTCCGGGGGGCAGACTGTTGATGCGGAACAGGGTGTTCAGGAATTGCGATTTTCTTTTATCCGGGAAGTGCCCGTCGAAGAGCCGGTCGATCGAGCCATCACTGAACATCCCGTAAAGCGCGTGGTCAAACTCTTCGGGCAACGTCCGGAATCTGCTGCCCGACACTACGAAGGCATAAGGCTCATAACTGCCCCCTGCCGTTGGCTTGAAATCGGCCTCGCATTTGGTGCCGCCAGTTGCAGGGACCTCTTCGATGGCGGCCCGGACGATCTCGACGTCACCGTAATAACGGGCAAGCCGCCCGGCGCAGAACTCCCTTGCCGCCTCCGCGTGCGTAGCTAAGGGCCTGGGACAGATCGTGACTTGGTCGGCAGACCGTTTGATCGCCCTGTCAACGATGCCCTTGCTGGTCGTACCGTCGACATATCCCCATATTTCGTATTTGTTTTCCACGGAGGCCGGAGCGTTGTCCGGCGGCAACATCTGGATGGGAATCCTGCTGGCCAGCCTCTGAAGAAAGCCGGACTCTTCCGGGGGCTCGGGTGCGGTCGACTTTTTCTCTCCCGCGATCGCCTCGGCGCAGCCGACGATCCGCTCATCGAATTGGCCAAAGCCACCCGCCGTTGACGGGTGCTGGGCCGACAAGACGTAGGACCCGTTTGCCACAAAAACGATGGGTGAAAACCGCAGGCGTTTTCCATTATTCAGATCGATGAACTCCTTTATCCGGCTCAGCGTGATGGTCGTGGGATCGCAAAGCAGGTCGAAAATCCCTTCCCCGGTCTCCAGGAACTGCTTGCGCGTGGCGGCGTCGATCTGCTGCGCTTCGAACTTGTAGCCCGCGCGGGTGACAGCATCGGTGCAGATGTCCCAGAAGAAACCCAGATATTCTTTTGTCACCGCGTCTTGCCAGATAAAGGGGCGACCATCGATGCGTGCGCCGATCATGACCGTCGACCTTTCCCCGACTTGGGCTGTCTGCGCGGACAGTCCGGTCGGCAGCACCAGAATGATCGACCAGATGAGAAACATCATCCTCATATTTCATTCCCCCGCCGTAGGTGCAGTGTCGGCACTCGCTTTGGATCGCAAGCGTGTCGGGTTACGCAAGTCAGAACCGACGCGTGCGCTTCTGATCGCCTCAGCGAGGCAGAAGATCACGACAAAGCCGATGATAGCCGCGAGAATAGCTGCGTATGAGATGAGTCCATAATCAATCTCGTCCAGCTTGGGTCGCGAGCTGCGGGCCAGAGCGGCCAGCGACATTGCATAGCGGGTAATCATACCGCAAACTGCCATGATTGCCGCTGACCATGTGGCCCAACGAAAGCTCGACGCCATCCGATCGTCGTCATTCGATGCAGGCCAATCAAGAAGACACAGCGCGATCCAGGCCAGAATAGCGCCTCGGAAGGCGGACGGCGCATTGTACTCGAAGGTGGCCCGCAGAGTTTTCCACACGCGCTCGGAATTGGCTTCCCAGCTTTGATCGAGCGCGGACTGCCAAAGACCCAGGCCTATGATGATCAATGCGGCCACGGCCCAAGAGACGGATATGACGACTGCGGCCTGGGGCAAACCCGTCGTCCAGTGTGACGCCCAGATATTGTTCCATCGCTCAGATTGCAGGGCGCCGTCACGGATCATCAGCGCCACAAGCATCGGGATGCAATACTGATTGAAAGCGCCCAGAATATAGGTTGTCGCGCGGGAATAGCCGCTGCCCGGATTTCCGAACTGCAGCGCGGTTTCAAGTCTGCCGGGCAACATGCTCCAGAGCAGCGCGACGACGAGCACAACCGCCATAGTCCAGAACCAGACGGTCATGGTCGAGAGCGGAAGCCGACCGGACGCGGTCCGATCAGCAAGCATCGATCCCAGAAAATCCTGAAGCTTCTTACGGGCGAGGACGCGCTGGCGTGCGATGTCTTTCTGCCCGGCTTTGGCGGCTGGAGTCATCTCTTGGGTCGTGATGATCTCGTGCTCTACATAAAGCGCCAGAAGGATGTGGAGGTCGTTGGCAAGATCGGCGGTTTCGCCAGCTAGCCGGTCCCAGCTTTCACGCAGCAATTCGATGGGACCGTCATCGTCTTTTCGCACGCCGCCGAGGCCTTCTGCGCCCTCCGAGTCTTTCGCTACTGCAAACGGCGTGATGTGGCCCGGGCGGTAGCCCGTCTTTTCATCTAGATCTTGAATCAATGACGCGATGCGCTGTCGCAGGTTGTTTTCCAGCGCATCGAAATCCCGGCGCCCACTGGAATTGGCAAGCTTGAGCTTGCGGTCCAGAATCCAGGACGCGCTGGCGAAGATGATCTCAAGATCGTGGTGAAACTCATCCGGCGCGGTCAGCTTGCCCTTGGCGCCGATCTGATACTGCATCATCCTCTCCCAGGACCCCTGAGGGATCAGTAGCAGATCGGTGGGCATCTTGTTTTCGTCCAAAGGCAGTATGCCCAAGGCATTGCGGCTGAGATCCTCGCTGGCACCTATGACCCAGGTGGGAATGCCGGCCAACCTATGCGCGGTCAGACGGATCCAGTTCTCGACCCTTTGCAGGGCCGGAAAACTGGGGGCAAGCCCGACGATGATCAGGGCCACGGTCAAGGAAACAGCCGGATCGATGCCCAGGCGCTTGCCTTGCGCCTCGGGAATAGCCACGTCCGAGATTTGTTGATCCCCCGGCGTGTCCGACGGATTGAACCCGGTTGTCAGCTGAGACGTCACGTCGACGCCCGCAACGGGAATTCCGCTTGCTCCCATAGCCTCGCCATTCAGGGCAGGCCCGCCGACAAGCGGCAAAAGCTCGGCATAGGCACACATAAACAGGTAGATTATAAGAAGCGCGAGTGCATAAAAGACATACGCGCGCAATACAACACGCCGCGCGCGCATCTTATTGGGCGACAACAGGCTTACCACGCGCTCAAGCTGTCGACCGCCTTGATGGGTCACTCTATCAAAGCGGTCGTAAGAGAAAAACGCTATAATGGCAGCCCCTATAAAGAGGGCTAGACCATCGGGCATGTCATCGGCTTTTGGCTCTTGTCACGATCCATCAGCGACAGACCTGGACTTCAGGATTACAGGTCGCCTGAGCTAGCGCAACGTTGGTGGTCGAAAGAGAAATAGCAGCAGTAAAAATAATAACAAAAAATTTCATGACGATTCTCCAAATATGAAGACGCCGCTAATCTAGCATAAACGAACACAAAATTCAACGTTGAAGCGAAGTGCAGATTCTGGGCATAGGCCTCTCGAGGTATGCAAAAGCCCTGTTTCAAGGCCACTGACGAGCCTGAGCAAGGCCGCTTGAAAATAACATCTCCAAGCGTCCCGGCTGGCAACCTTGCCCATGTGTTTCGCAAAATTATGGTGCAGGAGACGGGACGACTCCCGACCCTGAACACCAACGGGAATCGCGACGCAAACGTCGACCGCACACGCTGAACCTTATGGTCGCGCCTTCATAGCCTGATCGTAATCAGGCAATGTATTCAGATTCGGTGACGCTCTTTTGCCCAGTCATTTCATGACCAATCTCTGGGTCGGACCAGAAAGGAAACTTCTACACGTCACGCGTCAACACCGCCAGAAATGCTGCCCTGGCTACGACCTTTCCCCATGGTTCACTCAGCTTTCTCTCCACTCACATTGCGATCCATGCTACGCTGCTACAAAAAAAATTCATTTTTATGATCAATTTCAAGTTTAGTGATCGCAACTATGGACTTTGAAAAATTCATAAAAAAAGGCTCTGTTCGTGCAGATTGGATCGATTTGCGCGATCAAAACTATATTCCGAATCTGTCAGTGCTGCGGGATGTCGTAACGATCGATCCGAAACTGGTTTCGCTTGATCCCGAAACCAATCTGCACATGCCTATATTTGGTGTCCGAAACCAAGGTCAGAGCGGACGTTGCGTTGGCTTTGCCCTTGCAAATTTGATCGACATCCAGCGCAATTTACAGTGGTTACGGCGCGCCGGAAAAACCTCTGCCGCCACGTTTGACGGGACCAAACCATTCCTGCCGGATATCGTTAGCGCAGATATGCTGTACCGGATGGCATTTTTTCACGACCGTTACCCTGATCTGGAAGACCAGGAAACCCAGTCTATCGAGGGCGTGCGTACGCTGCGCTCGGCAATCAAAGGGTTTTATCACCACGGCGTTTGCATGGACTGGCCACTGTGCGAGGACGCGATTGAACCAGATCGTTGGCAAAGCAGCTCTTACAACCAGACCAGCAAAGACGGCTCACGGCTGTTTCCGACCGTTGATCAGGCCAAAGCAGCCCGCAATGTGGGCTTGGGCGCCTATTTTCGGTTGGCTTCGGTTCTCAACCATTTTCATGCGGCCCTGAACGATGCCGAAGCGATCCTGACGACCGCCAACATTCATGATGGCTGGGCCGATCCCAACCCAGAGCAGGGCGGTGAGATCACATGGCCACCCAAACAAGGCGTCACCGGGACGCATGCGTTCGTGTTGACCGGGTATGACGAAAAGGGTTTTCATGTCCTGAACTCATGGGGTCCGAAATGGGGCGGCTACAATGGACTGGCAGGCATCGCCCTGTGGTCTTATGCCGATTGGGCGCAGAATGTGGTCGACAGCTGGATACTGCGGCTGGCTGTCTATGCGCCGACTGCTTTCGGTGCATCTGTTGGCGAGAAGGGGATCAAGGGCATACATGGCAAGATCCAGACAGGCTCGACGCCATGCTCGGAACTCGTCGGCCATTACATGCATCTCGATGACGGGTTTCAGGTCTCGACCGGGTCCTATCCGTCGTTTTCGGACGGCTGGACCCGGACCCGCCAATATCTGGAAAAGCAATTTGACCCCAAGGCAAGCCCAGAGGAAAAAGCCGGATCCTACAAGGGCGTTCTGGTCTGGATTCCGGGCAGCCTGGAAGGGACGAAGAAGGCCTTCGAGGCCGCCGTCCAGCGCAAGGCCCTCATCAAGGGTCTGGATCTGTATCCCTATTCGATTTTCTGGTGCAACAACTTCGTCGAGAAATCCATGGAGGTTCTTCAGGGGCTTTTCGACAGTTGCCAGGCGCAGGCGGGCGAGCATGCAACCCACCTTGACGACCTGATCGAAAACCGCGTGCGCGGGGTCGGGCGCGCCTTCTGGCGGGACATCGAAATGGGCGCGCGGCGGGCGATACGTGGCAGTGGGGAATTGCCGTTCGAGCCTGCCGAACTCGACAAGCTGCAGCGCATCAAACAGGGCTTTGCCAAGCTTTGCCTTGTTGATCTGATCAAGCTCAGACAAGACACGGGTTGCGAGATTCACATTGTTGCCGAAGGCGCCGGGGTCCTGATGGTCCATGAGATTCTTGCCGCGCTGGACGAGGATTCCAAGGCCCGGGATCGCGCCCATAGCGCAGTTGGAAACTGGCGCTCGAAGGATTTGTTCGACACGGTTCACCTGATCCACCCCGCCATCGGAATGCCGCGCGCCGAAAAATTACTGATTCCGTTCATCGAAAAAATGAACGGGCCCATTGAGGGCAGGACACGCCGCAAAAGCACTTCAAGGAAGCCGAAAGTAAGCCCGGTCATAGATAGCAACGCCGATCCACGCGCCCGCATCTATATCCCGGATCACGGTCTGGAAGGCAGGGTGCATTTCGGAATTTACGGGAAATCCATAATCCATCTTGTGTCGCGCGCCTTTGAAGATCGCTACCTCGCATCGTCCAGTTCCAAAGACAACGATGTGCCGATATTCAGCGCGGCCCGGCCGTTTCTGGGGATGGCGAAAATTGCCGATGACCCAAAATTCAGCGCGCGCGGCGCCTTGTTTCAGCTGAACGAAATTTCAATGCCCCGGCGCGAGAACGACCGCGTTTCACAGGTGGAATTAGCCGACGACCAAACCATCACCTCTGATATCTTCGAGACGATCAGACGCCATCGAGAAAACCAGTAAGTGAATAATCATCAAGGAGTTGATCATGTCGAAAATTACTGTTGAACAGCTGATGTCGAAGATGTCCAACCTTGGTGCCGAAGACGACGCATTGGCCAAGTACTTCATCGTCGACGTCGAAAATTCCGGGCCCTTCTCCCCGCGCCTCAAGTTCAATCCGGCAACTGTGCAGATTCCGCGCGGTGCAGGTGCCGCCGAACGCTCTGCGATGGCGATGAATTCCGCCAACTGGATGGCGCGCTGGAACCGCAAGGCTCTTTACCAACGGAAAATCGCAGCTGGTTATGACGGCCCGCTCATTGTCTCGGAAGGCGATAGCTGGTTCCAGTATCCGATCCTTTTGATAGATACGATCGACTATCTGATGAACCCCTACGCGATCTACTCGCTTGGGGCAGCGGGCGATTTGCTGAAGAATATGGCAGACAAGAAGGAGTACCTTCGTGCCCTGCGTGACACCGGCGCCGAGATTTTGCTGTTGTCGGGTGGCGGCAATGATCTGGTCGCAGGCGGCGCACTGGCGCCCCACCTTGAAGAGTTCGACCCCGATTTTGCGCCCGAGGACTATCTTCTGCCGTCGTTTCAGGCGTTGCTGGATGATGCGCTTACGCATTACAGCCGGATGTTTCGCCAGGTGCATCAACATTTTCCGCACGTCAACATTTTGTGTCACGGCTATGACTATCCGGTTCCCAACAAGGACCGCTGGCTGGGCAAACCGATGGAATCTCGCGGGATCCGCGACAAGTCGCTGCAAAAGGCTATTGCGCGCTGCATGATGGACCAGTTCAATCGCAGGCTGCGGCGTGCGGCCAAGGCCATGCCGAACGTGACCTATATCGATTGCCGCACGGTGGTTGGTGATGATCGCTGGCACGATGGCCTGCACCCCAACAACGCGGGTTACGCGGATGTCGCGCGCAAATTTGCTCGTGAAATTGCCAGGATCGCCAATGCGCGCAGCGGTCCGCGGCCGATCATCAGCGGCCCGTTCGGTTCCGCGTCCGAGCTTTCGCGCGCCATGCAATCGCCCGCCGTCATTGCCGGCGGCATGCCCAAAGGCATGTCGCTACACGTGGGTCTGAACGCGGTCGACCCCGGGCATTATGATGGCTGGGACGGCAAGCTGACCGCCTGCGAGGCGGACGCCCATTCCATGCTGGCACTTGCCAGTGGCGAAGGGCTTGCGCCAGACCTGCTGCTGACGCAGGACGCCACGCGACAAAACGTCGTGGAGCACATTCAAAAGGCGGCGCGCGATCTAAACGCTGGCGATATGTTCCTGTTCAGTGTCTCCGCCCACGGCGGTCGCCTGCCGGACTTCAATCAGGACGAGGACCATGACGGCGACATCAAGATGGACGAGACTCTGTGTCTTTATGACTTCCAGATTGCCGATGACGAACTTTACATGCTCTGGACCGAGTTCCGGGCGGGCGTGCGCGTCCTGATCGTACCCGACACCTGCCACTCGGGGTCTATGGCGCGGATGGGCAGCGCCCCGATGCCGATCCAATTATGGGGCCGCGAGATTCAAACGGGCCCGGCCACCCGCGCCATGCCGCACTATGTGGAAGACCGCGTCTGGCGCGCCAACGAGGCCGCCTATCGCACGGCCTCCAAGTCATACAGCGCCCTCAAGGAAAGCGTGATGACTGCGCCATTGTCATCGCCCATCCAGGCGTCAGTTCTCAACCTCGGGGCCTGTAAGGACGATCAATTCGCTATGGACGGGGCGCAAAACGGTGCGTTCACCGGCGCACTTCTGGATGTGTGGGACAACGGGCGATTCAACGGCGGCTATCGGGCTTTTCGCGCCGCCATCGAGGCGCGGATCGACAGCCCGTCGCAAACCCCGCAGCTCTTTGAAGTACTGGTGCGGGAGCCGGAATTCGTAAAGGAGCGGCCCTTCACCCTGCAACCTTATCTGCACAACGTTGCAAGCGTCGGCACAGCCGCGCCGCCCGTCAGACCGTCCAGTTCTCCTCAGATTGATGAAGGCGAAGGGGATGAAGACGACCCACTGCCTGACGCAGAGGTCTCGCGGATTTTCGAAGCTAAATCGCGCGGTGCGGGCATGCGATCATCCGCAGCGGCGCATTGGTCTGACTACGCAGATTTCGACGCGTTCATCAAATCCCTCGGCTTAAAAAACTTCGCCACCGACGAATTCCTGGTCCTCGGCGGTGGCCACAGTAGCCCGGGTAGCGCCTGTGCAGGCAAGAACACTTACCCCCCGCGCGGGCTTTGGACGAATATCGCCAAGACCGCTCAGGTGCTCGACCACCTCAGGGACCGCTTGAGCAAGCCGATTGCCATTACCAACTCCTATCGCGCGCCAGCTTACAATGCGTGTATTGGCGGTGCGACCGGCAGCCAGCACCTGAATTTCAACGCGTTGGATTTCCAAGTGTGCGGCATGGCGGCCCCTGACGTGGCGCAGGCGTTGCGTTGGTTGCGCGATAAAGAAGGCTTCTTTCAGGGTGGTGTCGGGCGCTACAACGGCTTTACCCATGTCGACACACGCGGACACAGCACGACCTGGCCCAAGGCCTTTGCAAATTCAGGCGGCCCGTCCAACTCACCACTTCTGGACCGCGCCCCACGTGATCTGACAGAGCGTCTGGCGATCATCAACTCAACAGAACTCGCCGCGCCGCGGGGTGGCCTTCCACGCAGCGCGACTGTGTCCTCGTCCTTTGCGACAGCATCGACACGCGCTGGCGACCCGTTCGACCCCACATCCCAGGTCGCGGCCCATCAACAAAGCTTGAAGGCCGCAGTCAGCGCCTCCAGCGTCATTTCCTTCGTGGAAAACCTGACACCGGGCCAAAAGGAAGACGTGCTGCTGTCCACCTTGTTCGCCCAACGAGCGGCAGACGCCAAGGCGGACCCGATTGGCGAGCGGGCGAACTGGTTTGATATCTACTCGAACGTGCTGTCGTCCCTTGGCTGGATTCGTGAAAACACGCCTTTTGAGGCGTCCCAGAAGATGCAGGCCAAGGGCAGCTTTGACAAAGTTATCCTGACCACCCTGGCTCAGGTCGCAACGGGCAATCAATTCAAGATCATAGAAAGCGCGATCAAAGCTCTGCGCGGGTTGACTGCGGATGACGGCAAGATTCGATTGTTCGACCTCGAGACATCCAGCACCACAGGCGGCAATTTTCAGATCGGTAGTGCCGAAGCAACCGGCGATGTGATTAGCATGGCCATCGGCGCTTTCAACTTTAACCATTCGGACAAAAAGCAGAATATCCTCTTCGTATCGTGGGGCAAGAACGAGCTCGATTACTGGCTGTCAGCCCAGCAAATGACGCTAAGCCCCGCGATCTACAACGATGTCCGCGAACTAGTGAAATCAAGGCTTGCGGACACAAGACGTGCGCTCATCGCTGATATCATAATCTGACAAGGTAAAGCTGCGCCTCAAGGGGGTGTGAACGGCGGAACAATACTCGGCCACCTTGGCCTGCAGCCGCGCGATCTCGTCATCACGCGCGTCACGCCCGCGCTCCCTCAGCGCGCTCTCCGCCCCCAGCAAGACCTTGTCACGCCACTCCGACACCTGATGAAACGGGACGTTCAGGTTCCGCGACACCGCTTCCAGGCTCTGCCCGCGCACCAGCCGCTGAACCGCCGCAAGCTTTCGCTTCGCAGAAAAGCGCTTCGTACTATCGCCAGATGTCGAGCTGTTCTGGTCGTCCATGTCCTATTCTCGTTCGATGGAAAAATAGCGCTATGAACTGTCTTAGGAAACCGTGCCCCAACCCACGTTCCCTTTGCAATCGATCCCGCCCGGCGACGGGCCGGATAAGTGCCGTTCTACTTTTCCGAGCATTTTTCATTCTCATAACAGGCGTTTCGTGGTATCAAGAGATATTATTGGGGAAGTATTTCTCGGCGCTTTGGCGCCGCCTTCTGTAGTCTCAATTTGTTGAGAACCCGATGCGAACATATGAAGCAATTGTTGCCGCCCTCGAGTCGCTCGGCGTGGATGCCGCCTTCGGAGGTGCGGGGGAAAACGCGGCAGGTCTGATGCTGGCGCTTGACGCCTCGGACAAGATCCGGCCGGTGATTGCCAAGAACGAACAAGGCGCGTCGTTCATGGCCTGCGGCTATGCAATGTTCACGGACAAGCTGGGTGTGTGTTTCGCAACTGCGGGACCGGGCGCGTTCAACCTGATTTCCGGGATGTCGGTCGCGTTGACGGACTCCTATCCGCTCTTGGCAATCAGCGGCTATTCGACGGTGGCGTGGACGGGGCGCGGCGGGTTGAATGAAACCTCGGGGCTGGCGCGGACACCGGATTCGTCGATGATCTTTGACGCGGTCTGCAAGAAAGATTCGGCGACGGGCAGGCCCGCAAACTATCTTGTGACCGATCCGGACGATGTCATCGGGACGCTGGAAAAGGCGCTGCGCGTGGCGTTCGAAGGGCGGCCCGGTCCGGTACACATCGCAATTGCCGAAGACATCACCGACCCAAAGATCGAGATCACCAATTATCGCCCGATCACGGTCCATTCGGACCCGTCGGCGCCCGATCCCGCCCGCATCGAGGCTGCGGCGGTGGACTTGGCCAATGCGATCAACGCGGGTAAGCGCGTGGTTGTTCTGTCGGGTTTCGGGGCAATCCGTAGTCAGGCTTATGTTGAAACCCGCGCTTTCATCGAACGATTTCAAATCCCGCTTCTGACGACGATGGATGGCAAAGGCATCGTGGCCGAGGAACACCCGCTGGCCATCGGCCTGTTCTGCGATTCCGGGCACAAGGCAGCGTGGGATCTGTTCAACAAGGCCGACATCGTCATCGCGGTGGGCAATTCCTTTGCCCAGCATGCCACATTCGATTTCGATGACGAGCTTTTCGTGGACAAGAAACTTGTGCACATCAACATCGACCCCGGCGAAATCGACAAGGTTTACCGCGTCGATCACGCGATTATCGGCGATGCAAGATTATCATTCACGGCCCTGCACGAAAGTATGGATGCGAAAATCGGGCCTATTCCCGCAAAGGACTATCGGCCCAAGGATTACGACGAACGGTTTATCATCGCGCCGCAGAAGAAGCTGCATCCGGGCGAGATGGTGCAGGCGATTTCGCGCAACCTGCCCGAACGCGGTGTCGTGCTGACCGACGCTGGCGCGCATGCGGCCTGGACAGGTTATTATATTGAACTCAAAGACGGCCAAAATTTCCGCAAGCCCGGCACTTACGGCCCGATGGGGATAGGGGTGTGCGGTGCGATGGGCGTCAAGTTCGGCGAGATGGATCGCCCGGTGGTCGCAGCCGTAGGCGACGGCTCCTACCTGATGACCGGTTTTGAATTGATGACGGCGGTTCAGTACGACATCCCGGTCATTTGGGTCATTTTCAACGACGCGGAATTCAAACTGATAAAGCTTTATCAACTGTCGGCATTCCTGAAGACGGGATTGGTCGAATTCGACAACCCGGACTATGCCGCATACGCGCGCGCATGCGGGGCTGGCGGATTTACCGTCGACCGGTTGGATGAATTTGAACCAGCATTCAAAGCGGCGTTGGTATCAGGTCGCCCAACACTCATCGACGCGCGGATTACCCGGCTCGCCCTGCCTCATTACAGCCCCGATCCCGAGGGCGTTTTGTCGGCAATTTGGGAAGGAATACGCAAACGCGTCGGAGTCTGATCACTTGTCATAGCATTGTAACGAGCGAGGTGGAGAGTTCGTGGCCAAGTGGAAAGAAATATATGCGGGCGGCTCGCCCGAGGCCGAGCGCGTCAGTTTTGGTGAACTTGCCGAATTGATGCTGGAGGCACAGCTTAAATCCAAGAAAGCTGCTGGGGCGAAAGCGGTCGATCGCGCCTTTCACGCCAAGTCCATTGCTGCTTTTGGTGGGGCAACTCTTCGAATCGTGGATGATCTGCCGCCGGATCTGCAGGTGGGATTTGCCCGGCCGGGGGCCGAGTATCCGGTCGAGGTCCGCTTTTCCAACGCGGCATCCACGTTGAAATCCGACGACGAAAAGGACCTGCGGGGTCTCGCTCTGCGGGTTGCCGTGTCGAAGGACGAACATCACGATCTTCTGGCCACGAATTTTGCCGTTCCACACGCCCGCGATGCCTATCAGTTCGTGACGTTCGCCCACGCGGTTGCAGGCGGCACGCTATCGCGCGGGCTTGGCATCGCGCGGCTGTTCTTTGTCTTCGGCCCCTCCGAAACCCTTAGGATCATCCGCAATCTGCGCGCGGCATTGCGGATCTGCGAGAGCCTCGCGCTCGAGACGTATTGGAGCCGTGGCGCAATACGATGGGGCGACGAAGCAGTCCGGTATTTTCTGCGACCGATCAACCCGAATTCAGTATTGGGCGAATTCACTGGTCCGGGCAGGTTGGAAGCGGAGTTCGCCGCACGACTGGCAATGGACGATGTTCAGTTCGAGCTTTGCGTGCAGCGTTTCGTCGATGAAACCAAGACGCCAATCGAGGATGCGGCGACCGAGTGGCGCGATGTCGACAGCCCGCCGGTTCGCGTCGCGGTCCTGACCCTGCCACAGCGCGATCTGAGCGACGCCGAGGCAATCGCTGAGCGGCGCAGGATCGAGGATACCGGGTTCAATCCCTGGAACACGACCGAGAAATTCCGACCGCTTGGCAATCTGAACCGGGCGCGCAAGGCGGCATATGACGCATCACTTGCGCATCGGCAGCGCAGGCGGTGGAAACAGCCGCCCGCTCCTGTCCACAACCGGCTGATCGGCGGCTCGGTCCGCGCCGTTCTGAGGCGCGCAAACCGGCGCGTTCCCTGGCATCGGCTGCCCTATCTGATCAGCCTGCTGAACCTCGATGCGCTGCGCCACGATCTGCGCAAGCATAACCTGATCGATACGCAGCCCCGCGAGGCACCACCCGCAGCGCGCGCGGTGCCGGGCAACGTCTCGGCCGAAAACCTATGTTTCCGAAGTTATTCCGGAGATTTCAACGACATGTCCGATACGGCCATGGGCGCGCGCGGTTCGACCTTTGGCCGCAACATGCCGCCCGAGCCCCAACCCGAGGACGATCCGAACCCGGTGTTGGTTGCCCGCGAGCTGATGGACCGAAAAAGCTTTATCCCTGCCCGAAGCCTCAATGTTCTGGCGGCAGCATGGATACAGTTTCAGGTCCATGACTGGGTCAGTCACGCACGCAAGAAGCTGGGCGAGAACGACACGCGCGTCACGATCCCCGACAGATACCCGGATTGGAAGAACGAACCCGGCGCAACCGCCGGACGGGACATGCGGATTGCCGGAAACATCCCCCACCCGTCATTGTCGGACGTGTGGTTGGCGGCAAACGACACGTCACACTGGTGGGATGGCTCGGAGGTCTACGGCACGAACCGGGCCAATGCCAACAAGCTGCGCGAGAGTAACGGCAAGGGAGAGATGGGCAGTCGCCTGCGGCTGGACGGCGAGGGATACTTGCCGACGAACGTGCATGGCTTCGAGGCGACCGGATTCAACGAAAGCTGGTGGCTGGGTCTGTCGGCCATGCACACATTGTTCGCACGCGAACACAACGTCATTTGCGCAGAGCTGGAGCGCGCCTACCCGCTTTGGTCACCGGAACGGGTCTACCAGACCGCGCGGCTGATCGTTTCGGCGCTGATTGCCAAGATCCACACAATCGAATGGACTCCCGCGATCCTCGGCACCAAGGCGCTCGAGATCGGCATGAGTACCAATTGGTACGGCCCGCCGTCCAATGCCTGGTTCACGCGCCTTGGTCTGTGGCTGACGGACACGCATGCGCTGAAAGGGATCCCGAAGACCTACCCGATACACCACTCTGCCCCCTATTCGCTGACCGAGGAATTCGCGACCGTTTACCGGATGCACCCACTGATCCCAGATGACTACGTCTTTTACAACTACGAGACGGGGGCGGAAACGGAACGGACCGATTTTCTCAGCATCCAGGGTGCTAGAACGGACGAGAAAATGCGCGCGCTTGGTCTGCGCAACACGCTTTATTCGCTTGGTATCGCGTATCCCGGCGCAATCACGCTGCACAATTTCCCGAAGGCGTTGCAGAACATGGAGCGCTCGGGCGAACTGATCGACCTTTCGGTTGTCGATATCGTGCGCACCCGCGCCCGCCACGTGCCCCGCTACAACGGGTTTCGCAAGGGTCTGCACATGCCGCCGATCACACGGTTTGAAGACATGACCGCGAGCCCGGAAACCAACCGCATCCTCAAGGATGTCTATGGCCATGTCGACAAGGTCGACACCGTGATCGGTCTGCTGGGCGAGACGCCCCCGGACGGGTTCGGCTTTAGCGACACAGCGTTCCGCATCTTTATCCTGATGGCATCACGGCGGCTGCAAAGCGATCGGTTCCTCAACGCCGATTTCCGCCCTGAAATCTATTCACCGCTGGGCATGGACTGGGTCGAGAACAACACCATGACGACCGTGCTGCTGCGCCATTGTCCCGAGCTGGGCGCGGTCCTGCCGACGTCAGCGTCTACCTTCGCGCCGTGGCGGCCAGTGAATTGAGGAGAACCCCATGGCAGATCACGATGGACTAAGCGCATTTCTGAAGGAGCCTCTGGCCGAAACGCTCTGGACCCGGCGCACGCGGCGGGTGAGCCGGGGAAGCTCGGTTTCTGCGGGTTCGATGAGCTATACATCGGACGCAGAACGCGAGCCGCTTGGACCGCTCGAAGAGGCAATCCTGATCGCGGCGACGGGCGCAACGGGATTGACCATGCCCGATCGTCCTTTCAACGACCCCGACAGCGGCGAGAAGATCATGGCAAAGCCCAATCTGCTGATGGAGGGACGTACCGCCGGCAGTCCCGACAACGCGCAGGGCACGCATTTTTTCATGATCAATGACGAGGGCACGTATTTCCTGCGCCGCCTGAAACCGCTTGAAGGCGGGATCGACGGCTGGACGCCCGATGTACTGATCGCACGGGCCAAGGAAGCCAAGGTGCGGGTGCTCGACCGACGCATCGACGTGCCGGGGGAAATGCGCGACTTTCCCGCATACCTCGATTCCAACAGGTTCCTGTCAAACCTTCCCGGCACCACGATCTTCTTTCCGGTGGTCGACCTGTCGCATCAATATATCAACGGGTTAATGTATCTTCTGACGCAGCCCCGCAACGCCCGGCCCGTCTTCGTCGATGACCGCAATTTCTATCAACCCGCGGGAGTGAAGAAGTGGATCAAGAGCGGCTTCTTGAATAAAGACATCAAGGTCCCGCTTGGCGTCATTCAGCAGATGCGAACGCAGATAGAGGCTGACCTGCTGGTTCAGAATTTGTTTCTAGTGACAGAGGCCATGGGGCTTGGCGCTTGGATTCACGGTTCTATTTCGCCACCGGTCCTTATGGGCGATCCGAAATTCCGGGACGCCTATGGCAATATGCTGGGCTTCGATTATGTGTCGCCGAAGTGGAAGTTCATGGACCTTTTGCGTTGGCACACGCTGCCGATTACGGCGATGAAACATGTCCGTTCTCATGCTATCGGATTGCGCCATCACGGCGAATATCTGATCAAGGCGAAGTGTCCGCCCAACTATCCCACGATGTCCGATGCAGTTGATGCCGTTATCGCCGGTAAGTTCGGCGCTGGCGGGGTTTACAAGGACAGCGAGGTTTTCAAGCGCATCTACAAGGCAGATTTCGCCGATCGCTATTTGGCGGAGGCTGCTGAATACGACAGCGAAGTCATCGAATGCGCACGGGCGATCTGCACGTATATTCATGACACGCACGGCCGCTTCCCCGCCCACTGCGAAGCCATCCAGGCGCCAGGCATCTGGCTGCAGGCCCATCATATCGACAACGCGTATTACGAGCGATTCTTTCAGAATGGAATGACGCGCAGACAGGCGTCGCACGATGCGGTGTGGCATATTCAGA
The DNA here is from genome assembly GCF_035599575.1 of Roseovarius sp. Pro17. Classification (NCBI taxonomy): domain Bacteria; kingdom Pseudomonadati; phylum Pseudomonadota; class Alphaproteobacteria; order Rhodobacterales; family Roseobacteraceae; genus Roseovarius; species Roseovarius sp. Pro17. The sequence goes on along the minus strand of NZ_CP141179.1, from coordinate 4,043,955 downwards.
CAAAGAGCCAGTGACGCGGCAGGCGGAATGGCCGCGCGAGGGATATGACGAAGATTTAATCAAGCTTTGTGCAAGCTCTTGGCTGGGTGCTGTCAGACCAATGCGAACACGTCTCTGCAAGGGCAGTATAGCTGTCGCTTATGCCGCACCAAGATCGCGCCACTCGGCCAGAGCGGCGACGCGGTTGAGCTTCTAGTTGTCGCGTGAATAGAGGTGGCGTTCCTGATTGAAATAGTTGTGAACGGAAGAATGAACAGAGGCAAATTTCTGCAAACTTCGCATCCCTTTGAAGCGCAGCATGGCTCGCTCTCGTCGTCGGAATGGCAGGTGGTCAATCTCCGCTCGATTGTTTAGCCAGCGACCGGAACAAAATGGTCACCTTCCCGGTGTAAAGCTGCGCCTCTTTGTTTGATTTCGGTTTGTCCATGGCAAAACAACGTTCAATTTCGTCATAGCACAAGCGCGGGCCCGGCTGGGATCGACCCATCCCAGACCTTCGCCACACCGTCAAGCGCTGCGGCGTAGCTTCACGAGACCGGCCATTCGTCCATCGTGCAGCATTTCCATTGGCCGGATGACGGCAGTGCCGGACTCTTTTATCATTCGCTGCGGGTGCGATAGTGGCCGTTCTTGATTGCCTCAGCCCTCTAAACTACCCACTCAAATATATACCCCGCTGCCAACGAGCCCAGAACCGCTAGGGCGAGATACAGCAAAAAGGGCTTCAATTTAAGAATCGGCGCAATGGCCATCGCTCCCCAAATGCTGACCACACCACCCGAGACCAGAAAGGCCATGGCAGCGCCCTCGGACATGCCGTTGTCAATCAGCCCGCGCGTAAGTGGGAGCGCGGCATAACCGTCGATATAAGCCGGTGCGCCGACAAAGACGGCGGCGGGTATGGCCCACCATTGATCTTCGCCAACATATGCTGCAAGCGCCCCAGGGGTCAGAGCAGCGTTCAAAGCATATTCGGCAGCGAATGCGGGAATCAAGCAAATCAGGATGAGCCGCGCCGTTGCCCAAAATTGGGTGCCAAATGACCGCCGACGAGACTTGGTCCTCCAGACCCATGGGTCGAAGGTCAGGGCCGCTCCACAACGCGCGGCGCTCAGTTGGCGTACCAAACCGTTGTCGCGCAGCGCGTTCAGCGCCCACGGCGTCTTGGCGAACAGTCCGGTGACCGCACCACCGAACAGGCCCAATCCGAACGCCGCGAGCGTTTTGCCAATCGCAAAGCTCAGACCAAGAGTCGCGGCTGTTGTCGCGAGCATCGCTGGATCTGTGATCGGAGATGACAACCAGAAAGCCATGATCGGAGCCAGCGGCAAGCCCGCAGCCAACAGCCCAGCCATCAATGGCAACACGGTGACGCCGCAGACCGGTGTAATGGCCCCAATTAGCGATGCAACCAATACCGTTCGCAGCGTCCTACCCTCGAACGCGGCAGCAATGTGCGTATCCGCTCCACTGGCGATGATCCATGCCGCAAGAAGAATGCCCGGAATAACGATAGGGGCGACGGCAACCAGGCCCCACACGACGAACATGGCGGCATTTGCAGCGTGTACTGGCCAAGCCAGAACAATGCCTACCAACAGGAAAAGGCATAGGCCCCACACGATAGTTTTCTTGTTTGCTTGCCAGAGCCAGTTTTATCGTGTCTGTGACGTCATCAGCCCGCATGTTCGTACAGAGCTTCCAAGCGATGATATAACGGCTGTAATCATCCAGGATCGTGCTGAGATAATACCACCTCCAGCCGATGATCTTGAAGTAGGTGAAGTCAGTCTGCCACATCTGGTTGACTGCCGTGGTTTTGTCGGTGAACTCCTCGGCGGCTTTGATCACCACATGCGCGGGCGCCGTGATCAGATCAGCTTCCTTCAGAATGCCCCTCTCGGGATATTGCTGCGCAATACCCGGCCGGGCAGCGGATATGCTGATGATTCAGATATAAAATACCGCTTCTCGTCGGTGTATTTTACCGCCAGTTCCCGTGTCTTCAGGACTTCGTGTTCCAGCGCGAACTCGATTAGATCATCGCGCCGATCCTGTGGAATACGGTTCCAGACAGACCCTGGACGGGGTGCGCGGTCCGCCAGGGCATCAAGGCCGCCGTCGACATAACGATCATATCCCGTTGACCGGCAGGTGAATGCTGGCATTCACCGAGAGGGGGCGGTAGAAGGTCGTGCGCGGGATGCCCAGCATGTCGAGGGTGTAAGGTGCGGCTGCTCGTGAGACATGAAATCTGTTGATTATAGCTTTTCTCTGAGAGCTTCGTAAGGTGTCTTTCCATTGTGCGCGCCATGCGGCCTGTGGAAGTTGTAGAAGCGCTCCCATTCACCCAGCTTGGTTTCGAGATCCACGTCGCCTTTGTAACTAAGCAACTGGTAGAACTCCTGCCCGTCAGAGCGGTGAGATCGCTCTACTTTGCCATTGAGCTGGGGCGTGCCGCGTTTGATGTAAGCGTGACGGATTCCCAGATCCTCGACGTGCCAATGGAACTTCGCCTGGAACTCATGGCCGTTGTCGGTCCTGATTTCCCGGATGCGAAATGGGAACTTGTCGATGACATGGTCAACGAAGTCTATCGCATTGGCCTGTGTGTGTCTCTCATAGACCTTCAGGGCTCGAACCCGCGTTGCGTCATCGATCGCTGTGTATTGGAACCGGCGGATCTTTTCGCCCTTTTGCCCAATGAAAGTCAGGAACTTGACGTCCATCTGGATATGGTGGCCCGGAACTTGTTTCTGATAACGCTTGGTATGGACCTTACGCATGCGGGTTCCGCGAGGAAGCCGGTTCAGGCCATGCCGACGCAAGATGCGTGAAACCGTGGCATCAGACATCCGAATGCCGTGATAGCGCTCGAGATACCAAACGATCCGCATCGGCCCGAGGTGGTATTTGCGACGAAGATGCAGCACCTTTTCCTCGCGCTCAGGCGGTGTCCTGTTGGCGTGCCACTTGGGGATGGGAGGTGCATTGATCAGGCCAGCCTCTCCGCGTTCGGCATAGGCCTTGCGCCAGCGGTAGAAACTGGCGCGGCCGATCCCAAAGTAACGACAGGTCTTGGCGACATGGCCGGTCTCTTCAGCGTATCGCAGTATCCGCAACTTACGCCTAATCTCGCGTTGATCCTTCGACATAAACATCTCCTTCTTCCCAGGTCCGGGAGGCTAAAGGAAATGTCTCGCGAGTAACGGCATATCTACAGACCGCATGATGGTGACGCCGGTCTTGCTCACGTCGCTATAGAACAAGCTGACAAAGCCGTATGGAATTCTCGCGAAGCGACAAGACATCAGCGTGCTCGCCCCTCGGAGTTGCTTAGAAACTCAGCGATTCCTTCAGCGGCAGCTTCGGTTTCCCACGTATCTGCCAATGCTTCGATGCAGGCATCAATCACTGCGCTGTCGATCCTCGGCCCGATCGAGCGCGCGAGCGTTTTGGCGCGCGCGACGGCCTGCGGGTAGGTCTTGAGATAGGGCGCTACTTCGCACTCTACCGCTGCGTCCAAGGCATCGGCATCGACTGGCCGCGTGCAAATACCCAGTGTTGCTGCCTCCGTTGCGCCAAACACCCGCGCTGACATAAACACCCGACGGGCATTCCCCTCGCCCAAACGCGCCAGCACATATGGCCCTATGGTTGCGGGAATTAGGCCAAGCCGCGTTTCAGTCAGCCCGAATTTGCAATCGGTGGCCGCCACAGCCACATCGCACACGCAAGCCATCCCCACTCCGCCGCCAAAGGCACCACCGTGAATGCGCCCGATCAACGGGGCGGGCAACGTGTTGAGAGCGTCCAGCATCATCGCCAGCTTGCGGGCTTCGGCCATGCGTGTCGCCCGATCCGCATTTATCTGATCCTGCATCCAGTCCAAATCACCGCCGGCACAAAACACCGATCCCTCACCAGACAACACCACTGCGCGGGTGCCGGTTGGAACGGATTTTGCCATATCAGTCAGGTCGGCAATCATCTGCGCTGACAGAGCGTTGCGTTTTGCGGGGCGATTCATCGCAACATACTGAACATCGCGGTCGTCGCGGTGAATTGTCAAAGTCTCATACATCATCTTGTCCTGCCCTGAGATTGCGGGCGAACACTGCGGCCTGCGCTAATTTGGCGGCGTCGATGCCCGTGTCAAACCCTTGTGCCGTCAGCATTTGAACGACGGCCTCTGTTGCCACGTTCCCCTTGGCCCCGGGCGCATATGGGCAGCCGCCAAGTCCGCCAACAGCTGCATCGAAAACCCGCAGTCCGTGGCCCAATGCGACTGCGATATTTTCAAGGGCGCGCCCGTTCGTGTCATGAAAATGTCCTGCGAGCCGCCCGCTGAGTGGCACGACCGCGTCCAGCATCAACCTTATACGGTCCGGTGTAGCCTGCCCGATCGTGTCGCCAAGCGAAACTTCATAGCATCCCATTTCCCTCAGAGCCGCCACAACGCGCGCCACGCTTTCGGGCAAAACGGCACCGTCGTAGGGGCAATCCGTGACGCAAGACACATAGCCACGTACCGGGATTTTGGCCGCTTGCGCTGCGGCGATCACGGGAGCAAACCGCGCGAAGCTTTCGTCAATGCTGCAATTTATGTTGGCCTGACTGAAACCTTCGGACGCGCTGGCAAACACCGCTATTTCATCGACACCCGCCGCAATAGCACCTTTAAATCCACGCATATTAGGTGTCAGCGCAGAATAGACGACGTCGGCCTTTCGTGTAATTCCCGCTAATACCTCAGCGGCATCAGCCATTTGCGGCACCCGCTTCGGGCTCACGAAACTGGTCACTTCGATCTTGCGCAACCCAGTCGCTGACAACATGTCCACCAGCCTTATCTTGTCGGCAGTCGCGACAAACTCAGGCTCGTTTTGCAGACCATCACGCGGGCCCATTTCAAATATGGTGACTTTGTCCGTCATGGCGTATCCTCATTTCCCATGCCCTATTCCTCAGACACGAGCGCGAGCAAAACTTGCCCGTCAATGACCTGATCACCTCGCGCGACCAACACTTCGGCAATGACGCCATCACGGGGCGCGCGTAGGGTGTGTTCCATCTTCATGGCTTCCAGCACAATGAGCGGCGTGTCTTTTACCACCGACGTCCCCGCCACGGCGGATACTTGCGTTACACTACCCGGCATCGGGGCCACGATGCTGTCGCTGTCAGCACCTGTGTGTTGTGCCGCCAGCAACGGATCAATCCGCGAATACCGGTGCGTTCGGCCGCCCTCGAAAACGGTAATATCAGACCCTGTGACAACGGCGTGCATTTGTCGCTGCAACCCGTTTTGTGTCACGCCGTAGGCGGTGTCGCCGCATCGTTTGATGGACAATTCCGCGTCGCCGATTGCGAATACACCGTCACCGCAGTGAGTAATTGACAGGTCCAGAACTTCATCGTCCAGCATCAGTTGAACATACTCCTGTGCAGAGCCCCAATGACGCCAGCCCGATAAATTGGACCACGGTCCAGCCCCGTGTTTGTCCAGCAGACCGGCCGCGACAACCGCGGCCAAACCCGTCACGCAAGGCGACACCTCTGCCTGCGCTATCAGTGTCTCAAGCTGGCGTTCGATCAACGTGGTATCCATCTGCCCAGCCACAAAGCTAGGCTCATCTGCCAAGGCATGCAGGAATTCCAGATTGGTCACGGACCCCGCCACATGGCAATCCGCCAAAGCGTTCCGAAGTTGCCTCAAGGCAGCGTCGCGGGTCGGGCCATGCACGATCAGTTTTGCAATCATCGGATCATACCAAGGGCCGATCTCGTCGCCCCGGCGCACGCCGCTGTCGACGCGCACACTGCTTCGCGCAAATGTCAGACCCGCAGGGAAATCGAGATGTTGCAGCACGCCCGTGGCGGGCCTGAAGCCCCGAGCGACGTCTTCTGCATAGATACGTGCTTCAAAGGCGTGGCCCGTCATGGTCAGATCGTCCTGCGTGACGGGCAACGGCTCTCCCGCGGCGACGCGCAGTTGCAGCTCTACAAAATCGAGGCCGGTAATTGCCTCGGAGACGGGGTGTTCGACTTGCAGGCGCGTGTTCATTTCCATGAACCAGAACCCATCCGTGCGCAGGCCGCCGGACCCATCCACGATGAATTCAACCGTACCTGCGCCTTGATATCCAATGGCACGGGCAGCCTCCACTGCGGCAGCCCCCATCGCGCCGCGCACGGCGTCGGTCATACCGGGCGCCGGGGCCTCCTCGATCACCTTTTGGTGGCGGCGCTGCAGCGAACAATCTCGTTCGAACAGATGCACAACGTTGCCATGGCTGTCGCCAAAAACTTGCATTTCAATGTGACGCGGGCTTTGGATGTATTTCTCGATCAGGCAGACCGGATCGCCAAAGTTTGCCTGCCCTTCACGCCGCGCGCCTTCCAGTGCAACCGCGAAGTCCTGCGCTTGCTGGACAAGACGCATCCCCTTGCCGCCGCCACCTGCCCGCGCCTTGATCATCACCGGATAGCCGATGCGCGCGGCCTCCTGCGCCATGACTACAGGGTCTTGATCGGCCCCGGTGTAGCCGGGCACGACAGGAACATTTGCCTTTGCCATCAGATCTTTGGCGGCATCCTTGAGCCCCATTGCGCGGATCGCACTGGCGGTCGGGCCGATAAAGACCAGCCCAGCGGCCGCAACCGCATCTACAAAATCGGGATTCTCGGACAAAAACCCGTAGCCCGGATGAATGGCCTGCGCACCTGTTGCCAGCGCCGCCTCAATAATCCGCTCGCTCAACAGATAGCTTTCGGCAACGGGTGGCGGGCCGATGCGAACCGCCTCATCAGCCATTGCAACGTGTTTTGCGCCGACATCCGCATCAGAATACACCGCGACCGTGCGCACACCCATCCGGCGCGCTGTTGCGATCACACGGCATGCAATTTCGCCCCGATTGGCGATGAGTATCTTGCTGAACATCATAGCCCCCAACGCATTTGATGCATCGCCATCACATCCGAAACACGCCGAACTGCGTGTCCTCTATCGGGGCGTTCAGGCTGACGGCCAATGATAATCCCAACACATCACGGGTCTTGCGCGGGTCCACGATTCCGTCGTCCCAGAGCCGCGCGGTGGCATAAAGCGGGTGTGATTGTTCTTCGAACATATCAATCGTCGGCTGTTTGAATGCGGCTTCGTCCTCGGCGGACCAGCTTTCGCCCTTCCGCTCCAACGCGTCGCGACGCACGGTGGCCAAAACGCTCGCAGCCTGTTCTCCGCCCATGACCGAAATGCGACTGTTAGGCCACGTCCACAAGAACCGAGGGAAATATGCGCGCCCACACATGCCGTAATTGCCCGCACCAAAAGACCCACCGATGAGCATCGTAATCTTGGGCACCGACGAGGTTGCGACCGCCGTGACCAGCTTGGCCCCGTCTTTGGCAATGCCGCCGCTTTCGTACTTTTGGCCGACCATAAAGCCAGTGATGTTCTGCAAGAACACCAACGGGATCTTGCGTAGCGAACACAACTGCACAAAATGCGCGCCCTTCGTGGCGCTTTCGGAAAACAGCACGCCGTTGTTGCCGATGATGCCGACATCCATGCCCCAGATGCGGGCAAAACCACAGACCAGCGTAGCGCCATAGCGGGCCTTGAATTCATCAAATTCGCTGCCATCCACAACGCGGGCGATCACTTCGCGTACGTCATAGGGTGTGCGCAGATCAGTCGGCACAACGCCCAGAATTTCATCGGGATCATAGAGCGGCTTTGCCCCCGTCAACGCGGCCTTCGGCGCGGCGCCACCGATCGACCCAACCGCCCGGCGCGCCAGTGCCAGCGCGTGCGCGTCGTCATCGGCCAGATAATCAGCCACACCGGACAATCGTGTATGCACGTCGCCGCCGCCCAAATCCTCTGCACTCACAACCTCGCCCGTGGCGGCCTTGACCAGCGGTGGTCCCGCCAGAAAAATCGTACCTTGATCTTTGACGATGATGGTCACGTCCGACATTGCAGGAACGTAGGCGCCACCAGCCGTACAGGACCCCATCACAACGGCAATCTGCGCGATCCCCTTGGCGCTCATCTGGGCCTGATTGTAAAATATCCGGCCAAAGTGATCGCGGTCGGGGAACACCTCGTCCTGATTGGGCAGGTTCGCGCCGCCACTGTCGACAAGGTAGACGCAAGGTAAATGGTTTGCCTCTGCGATCTCTTGCGCGCGCAAATGTTTCTTGACCGACATGGGGAAATACGTGCCGCCCTTGACGGTGGCGTCATTGCACAGGACCATCACTTCGCGCCCTGCGATGCGGCCAATTCCAGCAATCAGACCCGCAGCAGGACAGGCCCCATCGTAAAGCCCGTGCGCGGCCAAAGCGCCAACCTCAAGAAATGGCGAGCCCGGGTCAAGCAGGCGCGCAACCCGGTCACGGGGGAGCAGTTTTCCGCGTGAGAGGTGCCGTTCGCGTGCGCGATCCCCGCCACCCAATGCCGCACTTTCCTGCGCCGCACGAATGGCATCCATCGCCGCCCGATGGGCGGCAACATTCGCTTTGAACTCCGCAGATTGCGGCGATATCTGCGACGTCAGCCTCACGACATGGACCCCATCATTTCGCGCCCGATCAGCATACGACGGATTTCAGAAGTGCCTGCGCCAATTTCCATCAACTTGGCATCGCGGAAAATACGCGACACCGCCGTGTCGTTCATGAACCCCGCCCCGCCCATCGCCTGCACCGCCTGATGAGCAACCACCATCGCCTCTTCCGAAGCGAGCAGCACGCAGGCCGCAGCGTCTTGTCGGATCACCTGTCCAAGATCGCAGGCGCGGGCGACGGCATAGACGTAGGCGCGACAGCTGTTCATCTTTGTGTACATGTCGGCAATCTTTCCCTGCATCAATTGGAAGTTACCAACCGGCTGGCCGAACTGCTTGCGTTGGCTGATATAGGGCATCACCTCGTCAAGGCAGGCGGCCATTATGCCAGTCCCGATGCCAGACAAGACCACGCGTTCGTAATCAAGGCCGGACATCAAGATACGCACGCCTTTGCCCTCTTCGCCAATCACGTTTTCAAATGGAACTTCGACGTTCTTGAACACCAGCTCGGCAGTGTTGGATCCGCGCATTCCAAGCTTGTCAAAATGCGCGCTCGTGCTGAAGCCAGCCATGGATTTTTCGATCAGGAACGCGGTGATCCCCCCGGACCCTGCGCCGGGATCTGTCTTGGCGTATACCACCAAAACGTCTGCCTCCGGGCCATTGGTGATCCAGTACTTCGTGCCGTTCAACACATAGAGATCATTACGCCTCTCGGCCCGCAACTTCATTCCAACTACGTCAGACCCAGCCCCCGCTTCGGACATGGCCAGCGCGCCGACGTGATCCCCTGAACACAGTTTAGGCAGATATTTCGCCCTTTGTTCGGGCGTTCCGTTCAGTGCAATCTGATTGACGCAAAGGTTTGAATGCGCGCCGTAAGACAGCGCAACAGAAGCACTGGCGCGGGCGATTTCCTCAACCGCAATCGTGTGCGCCAAGTAACCCATTTCGACGCCACCATAAGCCTCGGGCACGGTGATACCTAGCAGCCCAAGTTCACCCATTTCTTTCCAAAGCTCGGACGGAAAGATGTTCTTGGCGTCAACGTCAGCCGCCATTGGTTTGACGCGATCCTGCGCCCAGCGGTGGACCATATCACGCAGGGCTTCGATCTCGTCGCCCAAGGTGAAATTCATGCTTGCGGTAAACATTGCTAACGATCCCTATGTGTGTGCGCCGAGCTTGGCCAAATATGGCAACATCGCCGAAAAATCGCTTCCATTCTGCCGCCGCCTAATATCTGGATGCCTTCAGCATTAATTTGGCAGCAACCCCCCGCTTGCAATCTTTGTCCGAGGGTGAATTCGGCCCGACACCACTGGCCGGACAATAGGTTGTCATGCTCCAGCTTTGGCCATTTGATGTGCTGGCCACGGCATACATCGCTTGCCGATCTGGCCCAAGCTTGTAAGCCGATGCAAAGGCGTCGCAGTTTCTGATCATCGTAATACCAAGGATCACGTTGTTGCAAATCTTGGCCACCATCGGCGCGACCATTTTGCCCAAACCTATGATCCGACCTTCATGTCGTTTCCTCCCAAGCCAGAGCATCAACGCCCAAAGGCATCAGCATCTTGTCCACATCATCAATCGATAGATCCGAAATGGTCGCATGTGCCCAGTTGGGGCTGCGATCCTTATCGATTATGGCAGCGCGAATCCCCTCGATGAAATCGCCCTGCGCGACAGCGCGGTAAGCAAAGCGGTATTCCAGATCTAACGCAGGCCGAATGTTGACCTCCCCGCGCAGGCGGCGAACAATTTGCAGGCAACATCCCATCGCCAATGGCGCATGACGACGAAGGGTCTTGAGCGTCTGCGCCGCAAAATCGGATGTATCAGCAAGAAGCCCGCGTTCAATTTCGCCGAGCGTCTTTCCTGCAAAATGTCGGTCAATATCGGCCTGCATCGCCAGCAATCGTCCGTTGGGCGGTGTCTGGTATTCTATTGCGTCAATGTCACCTTCAACCAACCGGGCCTTGACAGTTTCCCATTCAGCCTCGCGGATGAACCCATCCGCAAAACCCGCGTAGATCGCATCTCCTGCGCCCATACGTGTGCCCGTCAGACCCAAATACTCGCCCAAATGGCCGGGACACGACGCCAAAATCAACGATCCGCCGACATCAGGAACCAATCCGATGCCACATTCAGGCATCGCAATACGGCTGCTTTCACCGACGATCCGGTGGCTGCCGTGACACCCGATCCCAACACCGCCGCCCATCGTAAAGCCCTGCATAAAGCTGACGACCGGTTTGGGAAATTCAAACAGCTTTGCATTCAGTCGATATTCGTCGCGCCAGAACTGACGCCCGTAGGTCAGATCATTGGCTTGGCCGCTGCGATACATATCAGCGATATCCCCGCCCGCGCAGAATGCACGCGTGCCGACCGCATCGATCATCACCAGGCCAATGTCCGCCTCGCGCCATTCATCGATGACGGATTCAATCCCAAGTACCATGTCATATGTCAGCGCATTCAACGCAGCGGGTCGGTTCAGTGTAATGCGTCCCGCGTGCCCTTCGATACGTATGTCGATGTCACTCATTTTGAAATCATCCCGCGACTGACGATCAGGCGCATAATCTCGTTTGTGCCTTCTAGGATTTCATGCACACGCAAGTCGCGCACCAGTTTTTCGATGCCGTAGTCAGCCAGATAGCCGTAGCCACCATGCAGTTGCAGGCAATCGTTGGCCACGCGGCTGCCTGCCTCGGTCACGAACTTTTTTGCCATTGCACAATGCGCCACGGCATCCGGCGCCCCTGTATCGAGCTTCCAGGCCGCTTGGCGCAGAAACACACGCGCGGCTTGTAGTTCAGTTTCCATATCGGCCAGCCGGAACTGCAACGCCTGAAACTGATCTATGGATTTGCCGAATGCCTTGCGCCCGGCCATGTAAGTGACGGTTTGGGTCAAGGCCGCTTGTGCAGCGCCCAGCGAGCAGGCAGAGATGTTCAAACGGCCGCCGTCTAATCCTGCCATCGCATAAAGGAAACCTTTGCCCTCCTGCCCCACCAAATTAGCGGCGGGGATATTGCAATTGTCTAAATGCACTTGTCGCGTCGGCTGCGCACGCCAGCCCATCTTATCCTCAAGCCTACCAAACGACAGCCCGCCAGTCTTGTCCTCGACAATCACCGTTGAAATGCCTTTGGGTCCCGCATCACCGGTACGGCACATGACGATATATGCATCAGAATACCCACCACCCGAAATGAACGCCTTGGTGCCTGTCAGGGAATACCCCACGTCCGAGCGCTCTGCACGGGTCTTGAGGGCAGCAGCGTCAGACCCGCAGCCCGGCTCTGTCAGGCAATATGACAGGATCATATCCATGGTCAGGGCGCGCGGCAGAAACCGCTCCCGCAACTGGCTGGACCCAAATTTATCGATCATCGCAGCACACATGTTATGGATAGACAAGAAAGCCGCAACGGAAGGGCACGCCATGCTCAGTGCTTCGAACACCAGCGTCGCATCCAGCCGGGACAGCCCCGATCCGCCGCTTTCTTCGCGCACATACAAACCACCGAACCCCAATTCAGCCAGCTTGGGCCACAGGTCTTTGGGGATGTCCCCAGCCTTTTCCCACGCCAACGCGTTGGGGGCGATGTGTTCGTCGCCAAACGCCTTGGCCGTATCAAAAATCAAAGTCTGTTCTTCGCTCAGCGCAAAATCCATATTTTACCTCATTATGGGCGCTCGACCGCAATCGCAGTCCCCTCACCGCCACCAATACAAATCGCAGCAATCCCGCGTTTCAGGTCACGCTTTTCCAGCGCATTCAGCAAGGTCACGATGATCCGCGTGCCAGAGGCCCCGATCGGGTGGCCCAATGCGCAAGCGCCGCCATTCACGTTGATCCTGTTGCGAGGTATCCCGAGGTCTTGCATGAAGGCCATTGGCACGATCGCAAAGGCTTCGTTGACCTCCCACAGGTCGACATCATCGACCGTCCAGCCGATCCGTTTCAGCAGCTTTTGCGTCGCCGGAACGGGCGCGGTTGTAAACCATGCGGGATCCTGTGCATGGCTGGCGTGGCCCACGATTCGGGCCCTTACCGTCAACCGACGCGCCTGCGCCTCAGCACCGCTGCACAGCACGATCGCCGCCGCTCCGTCCGAGATCGAGGACGCATTTGCGGGCGTCACCGTGCCGTCTTTCTTGAACGCCGGACGCAAGGTGGGGATTTTATCGGGTTGCGCTTTGCCCGGTTGTTCATCTTCGGACACGGTCACGTCGCCCTTGCGTGACGTTACGGTTAAGCCCGTGATCTCGCCCTCGAACGCGCCGGATTTCTGTGCCGCGAGCGCGTTGGACAAGGACCCCAATGCATAGTCGTCCTGCGCTTCACGACTAAACTGGTATTGCCCTGCGCACAGCTCGGCGAAGGTGCCCATCAACGTGCCGCGCGCGTATGCGTCCTCCAAGCCGTCGAGGAACATGTGGTCTTTCAATTCCGCATGACCTAATCGCGCACCACCGCGCGTTTTCATCGACAGATACGGTGCGCCCGACATGCTTTCCATGCCACCCGCGACCATCAGGGTCTGGCTGCCCGCAATGATCTGATCATGCGCAGCCATGACCGTTTTCATGCCCGATCCGCAGACCTTGTTCACTGTTGTGCAGGGAACCGATTGCGGCATCCCTGCGCCCAATGCAGCCTGACGTGCGGGCGCCTGGCCCAATCCGGCAGGCAAGACACAGCCCATCAGAACCTCGTCCACGGCATCCGGCGACACGGCGCCGTTCTCCAGCGCGCCGCGAATGGCCGCTGCCCCAAGATCGGTCGCCGCGACGTTCGACAAGGCTCCTTGAAACCCGCCGATTGGCGTGCGGGCTGCACTGATTATCACCACCGACATCAGCCCACCTCCCGCAGATCGGCTATTTCAACACGGCCGCGTGGAAGCCCACAAAGCGAGGCTGTTTCACCATCACAGCGCAATCTTGAAACTTCGTAAATGGTGCTCTGTTCGTCTGTTTGTGTAATATCCATGATTTCAGCCTTTCGGTTGGTTCAGGTTTGCGGTGAGACATTCGGTAAAAGACCCGGCTCCGCGACCTGCAATGTTGGTGAGTTTGGCCAGAACATTGATTTCTTCTCTCCGGTTTCAGATGTGGGTGGCATGACGCAACGCCTTCTGTGCAGCCTGCTGAAAGGCTTCGCCTTGGGTTGGATGTGCAAGGATCGTGCCTGCAATGTCTTCGAGGCGCCCCCCCATTTCCAAGGTCAGCGCAAACACCGCCGCCAGTTCGGAAATGCCGCCGCCCGTGGCCTGGATACCCAAGACCACATGATCCTTCGCGCGGGCGACGATGCGCACGAAGCCACTGTCGTTCTGCGTCGTCATGGCGCGGCCATTGGCGGCAAAGGGGAACTTCCCGATGGTAACCCCGCCGCTCTGCGCCATGCCTTCCGCCGGTGTGAAGCCCTGTGTCACGATGTCATCCCCAAGGGCGCGCGCCCCTTCGGGCGAAAGACCTACGGTGACGATCTCGGGATCGGTAAAGCAGACCGCCGGGATGCATTGTTTGTCCCAAGCGCGCGGCTCACCGGCGACGATCTCGGCGGTCATTTCGCCCTGCGCAATCGCGCGGTGCGCCAGCATCGGTTCTCCGGTCACATCACCGACGGCATAGACGCCGTGCATCGATGTCTGGCAGCGGTCGTCGATCTGGATGAATTGGCCATTCATCTTCAGTGCCAACTCCTCCAGTCCGCAATCCCCTGTCCGCGCCTTACGCCCGACGGCGACCAGCACCTTGTCGAACGGCAGCTCCGTGATTTCACCATTTTCCAGTGTGATCCGCAGCTTATCTTTGCCGTCAGACAGCCCTTCTGCCTTGGCGTTCAGCAGCACTGTGATGCCAAGTGCGATCAGTCGATCGGCCACGGGTTTGGTCAGCTCGTTGTCATATTGCGGCAAGATGCGTGAGGCGCATTCCACAACCGTCACCTCGGCGCCAAGCTTCGCCATTGCAGTACCTATCTCCAGCCCGATATATCCGCCGCCGACCACGATCAGCCGTTTGGGCACCCTTGTCAGCGCCAGGACTTCGGTGGACGATATCACGTCGCCACTAAAGGGCAGCGAGGGAATTTCAAGCGGCACCGATCCAGTTGCGATGACGATCTTGTCTGCATGGATCAGCTGTTCGCCCAGATCGGTCTTGACGATCACCGACTTGCCGTCGCGGAACCGCGCGTGCCCGATGATTGCCCGCGCCCCGGCGTGTTTCAGCAAAGCGCCGATGCCGCCATTCAGCCGCGCGACGATGCCGTCCTTCCACGCGACGGTCTTTGACAGGTCGATTGTCGGCTTCTGCACCGAAATCCCGAGCACGTTGTCGCCGGTGAAACGCGTTGCATGCGAGAATTCCTCGGCCGCGTGGATCAGCGCCTTGGACGGGATACAGCCGACGTTCAGGCAGGTGCCGCCATGCGCCTTGTCTTCGACGATGATCGTATCGACGCCCAGTTGGCCCGCCCGGATGGCGCAGGCATAGCCGCCCGGACCCGAGCCGATCACCAGCAGTTTGCAGTTCATTTCTTTCATGATCAATCCTCCAGTAGCAGTAGGGCGGGCGCTTCGAGCAGTGACTTGAGTTTCTGGACAAAGATCGCCGCATCCCAACCGTCGATGACACGGTGGTCAAAGCTGCATGAGATGTTCATCTTCCTGCGTGGCACAAAATGCGCGCCGTCCCAATGCGGGCGCACTTCCATCTTGTTGATGCCGATGATCGCCACCTCCGGGTAGTTGATGATTGGTGTGGTGGCCAACGCACCAAGCGGCCCGAGCGAGGTGATGGTGATGGTCGATCCGCTCAACGCGTCCGTGTTGGTCTTTGCGTCGCGGGCGTCACCCGCCAGACGGCGCAGTTCGGTTGCGCTGTCCCACAGATTCATTGCCTCGGCATGGCGAATGACGGGGACGATCAGGCCACGGGGCGTCTGGGTTGCGATGCCGACATGCACGCCTTCGAACTTGCGGAGGATGTTGTCCTCGTCTTCGAAATGCGCGTTCATGATGGGCTGATCGGCCACAGCATCTACAATGGCGCGGATGACGAAAGGCAGCACGGTCAGCTTGCCCTGGGTTTCGGCGCGGGCCTTGTTGATTTGGCGGCGCAGGTCCTCCAGGTAGGTGACATCGACCTCCTCGACGATGGTGATGTGCGGGATGCGCGATTTCGACAACGCCATGCGCTCGGCAATCTTGCGGCGCAGCCCGATTACTCTCTCCTCGGTCTCCCCGGTCCGTTGTGTGCGTCTGGCAACACCAGCAGCAACCCGCCCCCCGGTCTGATGGTAATGGGTCAGGTCTTCGTGGGTGATCCGCCCGGCAGGACCGCTGCCCGTGATCCGGCGCAGATCGACGCCCAGATCGCGGGCGCGTTTGCGCACCGACGGCGTCGTCAGGGGGTTTTCGCCCTCGGCCCGCTGCTGCGTGGGCGCAGCGCCGGAAACCTCTGGCTTGGCTTTCGGTGCCGGTGCGGCGGGCCTTGCCTTGGCAACAGGGGCCGCAGATGGTGCCGCCGCAGCGGCAGGCGCGGACGAGGCCAGCTTTTTGACGGAGGCTTCGGCCGCCGTGTTGCCCGCGCCGTCAACTTCCAATCGGATCAGATCGGCACCGATAGACACGGTGTCACCCGCCTCGCCGCCCAGCCAGACGACCTTCCCCGACACCGACGACGGGATTTCGACCGCAGCTTTGTCAGTCAATATTTCGGTCAGAATATCGTCTTCCCTGACGATCTGTCCTATCGCGACCTTCCATACGCCCAGTTCTGCCTCTGCGATGCCTTCCCCGACATCGGGTAACTTGATGGTGTATAGTCCCACTTACGCCTCCATCAGTTTTTTCATGTTGCGACCCACCCGATCCGGCCCCGGAAAGTATGCCCATTCCTGTGCGTGCGGATAGGGCGTGTCCCATCCCGCGATGCGCAGCACGGGCGCTTCGAGGTGGTAGAAACATTCCGCCTGTATTTGCGCAGCAAGCTCTGCGCCAAAGCCGGATGTCAGCGTCGCTTCGTGCAGCACAATGCAGCGTCCGGTCTTCTGGACCGAGGCCATTACCGTTTCCACGTCAAGCGGGATCAGCGTACGCAAATCGATCACCTCCGCATCGATGCCCATTGCCTCTGCCGCCGCGATCGCCACGTGCATCATAGTGCCGTAGGTTACGACGGTCAGGCTCTGACCCTCGCGGGCAATTGCGGCCTTGCCCAGCGGAGTTTCATAATACTCGGGGTCGACCTCACCCAAAGGGTGCATTTTCCAGGGTTGTATGGGGCGGTCGTGATACCCCTCGAACGGACCGCTATAGAGCCGCTTGGGTTCAAGAAAAATCACGGGATCGGGGTCGGCGATTGCCGCCAGAAGCAGCCCCTTGGCATCCTGCGGGTTGGACGGAATAACGGTCTTGAGGCCCGCAACATGAGTAAACAGCGCCTCTGGGCTCTGGCTGTGGGTCTGCCCACCCCAGATGCCGCCGCCGGTGGGCATGCGTACCACCAAAGGACAGGTGAACTCGCCGCCCGAACGATAGCGCAGGCGCGCCGCCTCGGACACGATCTGGTCATAGGCCGGGTACATGTAATCGGCGAATTGCACCTCGACCACCGGTTTCAGCCCGTAGGCCGCCATGCCGACCGCGGCTCCCACGATCCCAAGCTCACTTATCGGCGCATCAAAGCAGCGCGAGGGGCCGTATTTCTCTTGAAGACCAGCGGTGCAGCGGAACACGCCGCCGAAATAGCCAACATCCTCACCAAACACGACGACATTCTCATCGCGTCCCATGGCAAGATCGTGGGCGTTCTGAATCGCAGCGACCATCGTCATCTTTGCCACTTCAATACCCCACTTCGTGACGTTGGCGCACCAGATGCGGCGGCATTTCCGCATAGACGTCTTCGAACATGTCGCGCGGCGACGGCGCGTGGCCCGAAATCAACGTGCCGATTGCTTCGGCCCGCTTCTGGTGCTCGATCACCATATCGGTAATCTCGGCTTCGGCCTGTTTGTGGCGCTCGTCCGACCAAAGGCCCCTGTTGATCAGGTATGTCTTGACCCGGTGGATAGGGTCACCCAGCGGCCAGGCTTCGCTTTCGGATTCCGGGCGATAGGCGCTTGGGTCATCCGATGTGGAGTGCCCCCCAACCCGGTAGGTGACATATTCGATCAGGGTCGGCCCCAGATTGCGCCGCGCGCGTTCGGTCGCCCATTTCGCGGCTGCGTGTACCGCCAGATAGTCATTGCCATCCACCCGCAGTGACGGGATGCCGAACCCGTGACCGCGTGCCGCAAAGGTATGCGAGCCACCGCGGGCAAGACCCTGAAAGGTTGAGATGGCCCATTGGTTGTTGACCACATTCAGTACCACCGGCGCCGTATAGGCAGATGCAAAAACCATTGCGGCGTGAAAGTCGCTTTCCGAGGTCGAGCCGTCGCCGATCCAGCCAGCCGCGATCTTGGTGTCGCCCTTGATCGCCGAGGCCATGCCCCAGCCGACAGCCTGAATGAATTGGGTGGCAAGATTGCCTGAGATCGTGAAGAATCCGTGGTCCTTTGACGAATACATCACCGGTAATTGGCGCCCATGCAGCGGATCGGCCTCGTTGGAGAACACCTGACACATCATGGTCTCTAACGGGTAATCCGACGCGATCAACAGCCCGGCCTGACGATAGGTTGGAAAGTTCATGTCGCCTTTCACCAAGGCGCGCTGAAACGCGCAGCTCACCGCCTCCTCACCCAGATGCTGCACGTAGAACGAAGTCTTGCCCTGTCGCTGCGCGGTCATCATCCGTCTGTCGAAGGTGCGAAGTGTCATCATGTCCCGCAGCCCGCGGACGATTTCTTCGTCGGTGAGGCTTCCGGCCCACTCGCCCACGGCATCTCCATCGTCGTTCAGCACGCGAATAATGGTAAAGGCCAGATCCCTTATATTGTCGGCATGCTCATCCACCTTCGGCCGCTGAACAGATCCAGCTGGCGGAACGTCGATTCCTGAAAAATCCGGGGTGTCGCCGGGTCTGCATTCAGGCTGTGGAACCCTTAGCGAAAGCGGTGGCATTTCAATCATGGCATCCTCGGAGTTGACTGGGTTTACGGGGCATTGATGGTGCCGCCTCCCCCGACGGCATTGATGTGCCAAGGTGGGTCTGCAATGATCCACAAAAGAGAGCGGTCATGTCGGATCTTATCACTGTCGGGCTCGATCTGGCGAAGAATCTGTTCCAGATGCATGGATCGGGAGTGGACAAAACATGGGCGTCCTCGTCGATGCTGTCGCCCATGCTAAGGTGAGTTCTTTGGAAGGGGGCTGCCATGGACGTCCGAATTACGGTTGAAACGACCTTCGACAATGGGGAGACGCGCACTCACGAGCTTGATGACATATCTCGACCGTACCGGATCACCTGCCCAGAGGGGTTCGGGCTGCGCCTCGAGGATGGGAAGAGGATCGTCGGGCAAATTCAGAAGGCCATCCTCAGCGATCAGGTCGACGAGATCTGGACCTGTCGCGGTTTGATGCCGCTCCTTTGATAGCATTTAGTGCAACAAAGGAGATGAACTATGGGACTGAAACGGACGGACGAATTCCGCAAAGATGCAGTGCGTATTGCACTGACCATCGGGCTGACGCGCAAGCAGGTGGCTGATGATCTTGGTGTCGGAATGTCAACGCTGAACAAGTGGATCACAGCACACCGGGACACGGATGTAGTGTCGCAAGAAGATTTGAGCCTTGCCCAAGAGAATGACCGGCTTCGACGCGAGAACCGCATTCTCAAGGAGGAGAGGGAGATCTTAAAAAAGCAACGCAGTTCTTCGCGGGCCAAAAGCTATGAGGTTTAGGTTCATCCACTGCCCGGCAGTGCATGTTTACATGCACGAGAGGGGAAGAACACCGTGACTCTTTCCAAACGGAACTCCTTTGTCGGATCATGGATGTCAGCCCGCGTGGCTTACGGGCTTTCCGCAGCCGTCCTGCCAGTCGCAGGCAGCGCATCGATCTGGTCACGCTCGCGCACATCAAAGAACAGTCGCGTCTAAGCCTGGGAAGTTATGGCCGTCCGCGCATGACCGAAGAGCTAAAAGAGATCGGCTTGAATGTCGGGCATCGGCGTGTGGGTCGTTTGATGCGCCAGAACGGCATATCCGTTGTGCGGACCCGCAAACACAAGGTCACGACGGATAGTGACCACAAGTTTAACATCGCACCGAACCTGCTGGATCGGAACTTCGCAGCTGATCAATCCAATCAAAAATGGGCCGGCGACATCAGCTATGTCTGGACGCGTGAGGGGTGGCAATATGTACGTCGTCAGGCTTTTTGGAACTATTGGCTGCCTAAACCAAGAGAGCGTCTAGCTCACGCAGGCTTGCCCTGCAGTGCCACGCCAGGGGCCTTCGCTATATCGCCTGTTGAGAGAAACTGAATGCCCTGCCCTTCAAGCGCTGAGCGCAGAGCGTCTGCAGAACGCATCTGCAGACCACCTTTGCCACTTTCAAACCGGCTGATGGTTGCGGGAGCTACATCTGCCAATTCAGCCAATTCTCGGACGCCTAAACGAACAGCGTTCCTCGCCATCCTCAGTTGCTCTGGTGTCAAAGTCATACCCCTGTGCTGAAAAGTTGTTACATGGCGTTGATTATATCGGCACCACGTGCTAAATACTTATCACAAGGTAACAACAACGCAAGATGGAGAGTTCAGACATGACCACAACTATCGATGACCGCAACGCAACCATGACTGCCGCATGGAACCGCGGCAGCCAGGCACGTGCCGCCCCCTCTGGCTTCAAGACCATCATGGGCCACGGGCTGAAGCCCACGCCCATCCGGGCGACTGAAGACCTTCGCGTCTTCACTCCCTCCATCATCGCCCGCCTGTTTTGAAGCTCAACGGCGCACTCGCCGTGGCGATCAAGGCAGAGCGCGATATCACCCATATCGACGTGTGGGATCCGGCAATCAATGCATGGCTGCGCGAGGCAGAGCGGGCCTGGCGCACCGTGATTGATATCCAGACGGCCTTGCGCGACGCTCCGGTTCTCCATGCGTCGGACGCGCCGCTTCTGGCAATGTTGGACAGGGCCGTTGCGCTGATGACCTCGGACACCACGCATGACTTCCTTGTGGCTCATGATCGTCTGCGCCTCGTCGCGTTTTTCCGGCGTTCAGCGGCGCCAGGCCGGATGCCTAACCATGTCAGCGCGATGCTGGATCAGTGCCATGTGCATCTCTCGGCCGTTGCCCAGCTGGACCTCTACCAGCCGGTCTGTGATCTTGACGATCTTTCCTTCGAACTGAGCGAGGCTTGGCCCGAGGCCTGCTGACCCCCCATCACCTGTAAACCTGACCGCCGCGCGTCTGCGCGGTGCTCTCCAGCATTTTGCCGCCCCGCCCGGGCGCGGCCTCTCTCAACCTGTCTGCAAAGGATGTCCTCTCATGACCAACAATAACACAAAGCCGTTGCACCTCCCCCGCCGCTCCCGTGACGTCGACGAGAGCGAATGGACGGAACAGAAGCGCCGCATCCCGGCAGCGTGGCACACTATCGCTGAGCGCAAGGGATACCGGATCGACCGCCGTGTCCGCGACAAGGACCATGTCGCGCTCGAGTGCCACAGCTGCGGTGCGCACACCGCGCATAAGGTCTTCACGCTGCGCAGCGCCCGGCCGGCCTGCGGCGGATGCCGCGAGGCGCAGATGCGCGGCAACGCCGCCAAGGCCGGGTTTATCCTTGTCGCGCGGGACGAGGAGGATCGCCACTACGCCACCTACCGGCTGCCCTGCGGTCACGAGGCGCGGTTGCAGTTGGGTCGGCTCCAGTTGTTGGCGACGGAGGGGCCTGCACCGGATCACGATGGGTTTCACTGCGAGACGTGCCATCAGGAAAGGCTGCAGCAGACCGCCGCGAAATGGGGCTGGCGCGTGGTCGGCCCGGATCTCGACGGTAGCGCCAATTACCGGCAGCTCGCGCATGAGGCCTGCGGTTTTGACCAGCGGGTCGCCATCGCCAATCTGGAAACCGGGCGGTTTGGCTGCGGCGGCTGCGGTGAGTCGTGGATGACAGCCGAGAGCTGGGTCTACCTGATGCGCTTCGGCGTGCCGGGGCTGGGCGGGTTCATCAAGCTCGGCTACAGCCGCAATCCGCAGAGCCGCCTGCGCTACCAGCTGAGGCTGCGCAGCGATGTCGAGGCCGAGCTGATCGACGAGGTGCCGATGCCGAGCGGGCATGTGGCGCTGCGGCTTGAGAAGGCCCTGCATCGCCAGTTGAAGGCGGACCACGCGGACAAGGTGATCCCCCGTGCCGAGCTGACGGGCTGGATCAACGTGACGTCGGAGATCTACGCGGCAGAGGCCGAACCCGTCATCCGGCGCATGCTTGACGCGATCGAGCGCCCGCGCTGGCCGCGGCGTGCCGAGCCGTGAGCACGGCTGTCTCGACTGACACCGCCCGTCTGTTCGGGATCACTCCTCGACTCTGACCACATGCAAATCCCACTCCTCCCGCGCCGTGTCCGGCGCGGGTCGCCTCTCTACACCTCAAAAGGAGACAGCCATGAGCTACAAACCTCCCGCCTGGGCCCCTCTGGCCGCCACCGCTCTTATCCGCTTGCGTGCCGACCATGCCGAACTCGCGGCAAACCGGCCTGGCGACGGACGGCGTCCGTGGCAGCCCGAGGAACTTCCCGAGCGCAAGATGTCCGACCGCAACTCCGAGCCGCTCGGTTGGCCTCGCCCCGCACCGGCGGCACCGCAGATCCCGCCCGAGGAGCAGGACGCCAGGCCCGCGGCGATCCATGTGCCAACCGGTAACCTGTCGCTGATGCTGCGGCTTTGTGCGACGATCGGCAGTGAGAAACGCATCAAGGCCATGCTGGAACCCGGGGCGGTGACCGTCCTTGAGATCGGACCCGACAAAGGCGGCATGTCGCCCGCCGATGTGCGCAGGATGCTCGAGTCGGCAATTCTGCCGGACGAGGCGGTGGTCTGGCCCGCCACTCTGCTGAAAGATGCGGACCCGACAGTCGATGGCACCCCGGATCTCTGCGTTGTCGAGATCGCCGTTGAGGACCGCGACAAGCTGCGCATCAAGGGCGCCGCGCTGCATGACGTGGTGAGGGCGCTGGATGCGCCATACCCGGTCTTGATCCTCGCCGAGACCCTGGCGCCATTGCCGCAGGATCTGCGGCGCGCGCTGCCCGAACCGCTGCGCCTTGCGCCGCTGTCGCGCGATATCCTGATGGTGATGATCGCCGCCATCCGCAGCGTCAGCGGCAAGATCGATCCGGCACTTCATGCCGCCCTTCCCGAGGAGCGCGCCCTGGCGCGCCTGTCGGATGCCGCCGTGTCGCTGGCGCTTCGCGGTACGACCCCGGGCGGCGTCGTCGCGCGGCTCTCGGAAATCACCCGGCCGAGCGCGGAGCTCGGTTTGAGCCTCGACGATATCGAAGGCTATGGCGACGCCGAGGCGGCGGCACGCCATATGGTGGCGGATCTGCAGGGCTGGGCGGCGGGGCGCATCGCCTGGGCCGACGTGCAGCGCTCGGTGCTGCTCTACGGTCCGCCCGGCACCGGAAGATCGCATCTGGCGCGCGCCATGGCCGGAAGTGCAGGCGTCGCTCTGGTACGTGGCAGCTTCGCGGCGTGGCAATCCAAAGGCCATCTCGGGGATATGCTGCGCGCCATGCGCACCAGCTTTGCCGAGGCGGCCGCCGCGCACCCCGCGATTCTGGTGATCGACGAGATCGATGCCGTCGGGGATCGGGCGAGCAACGACACGCATGGCGCCGGCTACCGGCAGCAGGTCGTCAACGGCTTCCTGGAAGAGCTTGATGCCTTGCGACATCTGGAAGGCGTGCTGTTGGTCGGCACCTGTAACTATCCCGATAAGATCGACGCCGCGGTACTCAGGCCGGGCCGCATCGATGTCAAAGTGCAGGTGCCGCTGCCGGGCGCGCCCGCGCTGGCGCGAATGCTGAAGGACGGGCTGGGTCCGGATATTCCAACCAAGGAGATGGCGCGCCTGACCCGCGCCGCCACCGGCCGGAGCGCGGCGGATGTCGACGGTGCGCTGCGCCAGGCGCGCAGTGCCGCGCGCCATGACGGCCGCGCACTCGCAGCGCGCGACGTGCTGACCGCGCTCAGCCCGGAGGCCGAGGAGCATCATCCCGCCCGCGAGCGCCGCATCGCGCTGCACGAATGCGGCCATGCCATCGTCGGCACCTGTCTCGGTCTCGGCCAGATCAAGCGCGTGGTCATCACGCAGCAGGGTGGCCAGGCCTGGATGGCCTATGCCACCGGCCAACTGATGCTCGACGATATCGAGGCCGAGCTCACCTACGCGCTCGCGGGCCGCGCCGCCGAGTGCCTGGTCCTCGGCGCGGCGGCCGCCGGCGCGGGCGGCAATGCGATGTCGGATCTCGCGCACGCGACGCAGGTCGCCACCGGTATCGACACGCGCATAGGGCTGGGTGCCGAGGGTCCGGTCTGGCTCGATATCTCCTCTGCGGCCTACCTGCGCGATCCCGAAAACGCCGCCCGCATCAGCGCCCGGCTCGAGGCCGCCGAGACCCGCGCGATGCGGCTCCTTGAAGCGCGCAGAGGGCTCCTGATCGAGATGGCAGCAGACCTCGTCGCGGTCGGGCTCCTGGAAGGAGCGCGGCTGGAGGAATGGCTCGCGCAGGCATCTGGTGCATCGGCGCATGACATCGGGAGCCAGGATAACAACCGGGCGCTCGCCCCTCCGGATGAGGCCGGGAGCCCCGGCGCGACGCACGCGACAATCGCTCAAGGCCAAGGGGTCTCCTGACACGCGAAGCGCTCCCTGAAGGAGCTTGGCGGATACCGGCTAAACGGCTTGTTGTTGATCACGCCGGCTCTGCTTTTCCCCTCCTACCGCCCCTTCGTGACGCCGAGAAGCTGCCTCAGCAGCGCCGAGAAGTCTCCAATCCCGGGCCAAGAAGCCACTCGTCAGGGGTGGCGCCGCAGGTGTGGGCAGGAAGGGGTGCTTGCGCGTCCCGGGGGGACAGCCTGCCGTCCCCATACCCTGCTAGCTAGAGAAATTTGACCGTCGCCAAAATTGCCTTGTCGAATATAAATCAGAGACTCATATGAAAGTCAGTATGATACTCTGTGAGGATAGATGCGCGACATGACCGTTACAAAGAAAACCTTGGATGATATCCGGAAAGAACTCAAAAGGTCCGGAACAGAAGATCGGGAATTTACCTCTAAAGAGATCGTATTGGAACTTGCGCCGGTCATCCATGAGCAGATGCTCGCGGGCGCCAAGCTGATGAACCTCTACGCGATAGTGAAGGCCAAGCTGCCTCCCGAGGCAAGACTTTCGGAAGCGACATTCAAGAAATACTGGCGGGATGCACGAGAAGAACTCGGGCTTGCGCCGATCAAAGCGAGCGGCCGGAAAGGCCCACGCCGACCCGCTGCCGATGGCCCGGAAAAAAATCTCGAAGCATTGCTCAAGACCATCGCCGACGACACCTCGTCCGATGGTGACGTCGACCCGGATGTCTTCTGGCCTGATGAGCCCGATGATCCGCGGATAACTCTTCCTCCATCGTGAGGCAAGAAGGCCATGATGGGTTTCACAGCTCACCGCAACAATCCTCCGGCAAGCCAATCTAGCCGTCGCGCTCATCGACGGGGCGCAACGCCTTCCGGATTGCACCATTGCTGCGACGGCGCAGCCGTACCCATTCAGTGCGAGGCGATCCGCGCACACGCCCCATTGCGGTCATCGACCGTGGCAAACCACTGCCGCGCTGCGGCCCATCGTTGCAGACTTTCGCTGCGACAGCGAAATCAGGCAGCAATCGAATTCTGGTATTGCGCGACGAAGCCTCCGTTGCCGATGTCTCCTATCGACGGTCTTCAGCGGATAAATTTCGATCCGCGTGCAGATGGGGCAGTTCCGGGCCTACCGGCACGATGCCCGACGGGTTCAAAGCCTTGATCGAGTAATAGCCGCGCTTGATATGGTCGATACTGACCGTCTCGGAGACGCCGGGAATGGCCAGAATACGGGCCTGATAGGCGCTGAGGCCGGGGTAATCGGCGATGCGTTTGCGGTTGGTCTTGAATAGGCCGTGATAGGCCACATCGAAGCGGACCAGCGTCACGAAAAGCCGGATATCGGCCTCGGTGAAACGGTCGCCCAGCAGAAAGTCACGCCCGTCGCCAAGCTGCGATTCCAGCGCCTCCAGCATGTCGAAGACCTCCGCGCACGCCTCCTCATAGGCGATCTGCGTGGTCGCGAAGCCTGCCTGATAGACGCCGTTGTTCAACGCCGGATAGATGCGGGCATTCAGCGCGTCGATTTCCACGGCAAGGTGAGCGGGATAGAAATCGACCGATGGGTCGGCCAGATCGCCGAGGCCCGAGTTCAGCATGCGCAGGATGTCGGCGGATTCGTTGTTGACGATGGTGCCCCGCTGCTTGTCCCACAAGACCGGCACGGTTGCCCTGCCGCTGAACACGGGGTCGGCGCGTGGATAGATCTCGTGCATGTAGGTGGCACCGTTCAGTTCATCCCGGTCCGCGCCGGGATAGTCGCCGAAGCGCCAGCCTTGTTCGGTGAGCGCGGGCTCGACCACCGAGACCGAGATCACGTCTTCGAGCTTCTTGAGTTTGCGCCCGATCAGGGTGCGCGACGCCCAGGGGCAGGTCAGCGCGACGTAGAGGTGATAGCGTCCGGCTTCAGCCTTGAAACCGCCTTCACCGGTCGGACCTGCGCTGCCATCTGGCGTGACCCAGTTCCGGAAGCTCGAGGTCTGGCGGACAAAGCCGCCCTTTTCGTCCTTGGCCTGAACCGGCTGCCAGTCGGTCGTCCATTTTCCATTTACAAGCACGGTCGTCTCCTCAAGCATTCAGTGTGATTGCAGTGCCCCAGGGGTCGTGCAGGGTGATGCCGTTGATGTCTCTGGTGATTGCAACGCCAGCCCGTTCAGCACGCCTCGCGATCTGCGCCAGATTTTCGGAGGCGCCCAGGATGATCTCGACCGCTTCAAGGCCTGCCATGCCGTCGGGGCGCGGTCCGGCGCGGCGGCTGTTCCAGATGTTGCCCGCAAGCTGGTGGTGATAGCCGCCGCTGCCATAGAAGCTGGCGCCGGGATAGGTCGCGGTGATGGCGAAGCCGAGAACGTCACGATAGAACCGGTCCGCGGCCTTGGTATCGCCCACCTGCAAATGCACATGACCGATACTGCCATCCTCCGGGAAACCCGACCACTGCGTGTCGCCAGCCGCGCGCAGCAGGGCCTGCAAGTCGAGCGGATCGGTGGCCATCCGGATCTCGCCGTCCGCGCCGCGCCAATCGGCAACCGGGTGGTCGACATAGACCTCGATGCCGTTGCCCTCGGGGTCGGCGAGGTAGATCGCCTCGCTGACGATGTGGTCGGACGCGCCTTGCAGCGGCACGTTGGTCGCCATCGCATGGGCAAGCCAGCGGGCGAGATCGCCTCGCATGGGCATCAGGAAGGCGGTGTGAAACAGACCGGCCTGACGTGGGTCATGGCGCGCAAGCGCAGGATCACCCAGCAATTCAAGAAGCACCGTCGCACGCGTTCCAAGGGTAACCCGACGGTCGTCGGACTGGATCACATTGAGGCCGAGAACAGACTGATAAAAGGCGGAGACCGCGTTGAGGTCGCGCACCTTCAGACGCACCTGGCCGATCCGCATCGGCGCAGTCTTGATGTCAAAATACACGGCTACAGGTGTCATGGCGAAACTCCTTGGCATGGGCGCGACCGCGGGACGAGGCCCCGCGGTGCGATCTGACAGGTCAGGTGTCGGCGCGCTTCAGGGCATAGGCGCCGTCACCAAGAAGGGCCTGCACGACAAGGGCCACCGCCCAGAATGCCGGGAATTCCCAGCCGCCGCCTTCGTTCGAAAAGAAGAAGCCCGCAGCACCGTGGGGCACATAGATCGAGCCCAGCAGGATCGGCACCAGCGCCAGCGACACCCAGCGGCTGTAGACGCCGAGGATCAGGGCGATGCCGCCCATCAGTTCCGCCGCGATGACGAGATAGGCCAGCGGTCCGGGCAGGCCGAGGCTGGCAAAATAGCCTGCCGTTCCGGCCGGGGTGAAGACAAAAAGCTTCAGTCCGGCATGCGCGAGAAACAGCACACCCATCGCGACGCGCAGCAGCGTCGCCGCAAGATCGGCATTGGTGACACGGACATCAAGTTCGGTCCGGCTGGTGGTCTGAAGGGTTGCGTCGGTCATGGTCATTCTCCTTGTGGGGGACGCAGGCTTGCGTCTTCGCGAACAACATGGCGCAAATCGGCACTGGCGATAATCCAGCCAATGGGAAGATGATTACTTCTATTACGGAAGCAATCTTACCAGCCAGCTTCCCATCCGGGCCGTCCCCGGTAGCGCTCGGCCAGCATGTCGACGAGCAGCCGCACCTTTGTCGAGAGGTGTCGGGAAGGGGGATAGAGGACATGAACGTCATAAGGCTCCGGTTCGAAGGCCTGCAAAACCGGCGTGATCCGACCAGCACGGATCGCCTCGCCCGCCACGAAGCCGGGGACGCAGGCCAGGCCCAGCCCCGCCTCGGCGGCCACAAGACAGGCCTCGGCATTGGAAAACCGGAAACGGCCTTGAACGCGCGCGCCCCCCGCCTGGCCGGTTGCAGACCGGAAGGGCCATTTGCCAAGTTCGGCGAAGTTGGTGTCGATGATGCAGCTGTGGTGCCCCAGGTCTTCGGGGGCCTCCGGTGTGCCGTGCCGCTCCAGATACCCCGGCGCTGCGACAACCACGAGGCGGACGGCGCAGAGTTTGCGCATGACAAGGCTGGAATCCCCTGGCCGTCCGACCCGAACTGCCATGTCAAAGCCCTCGTCCACCACATGCGCGACCCGATCGGAAAAGCTCACATCAAGCTCGATATCGGGATACAGGGCAGCAAACTCGGTCAGCGCCGGCGCAAGTTCCACGATCCCGAAGGTAAGCGGCGCGGTGATGCGCAGTCGTCCGCGCGGCGATTGCGCGATATTGCGAATGTCGAGATCGAGCGCCTCAAGCTCATCAATCAAGGGCCGCAGCCGCTCGTAATAGGCCCTCCCTGCCTCGGTGGGCGAAACCGAGCGCGTCGTGCGCTTCAACAGCTGCACGCCAAGATCGCTCTCCAGCCGCGATACCAGCTTGGAAGCCTGGCCCGAACTGGTCTTCAACTGATCGGCGGCCCCGACAAAGCTGCTCGTCTCGATGACGGCAATGAACATCCGATCACACTCAAGCCGGTCCATTTTTCCTCCGGTGGGGTCTTCAATGAGCGCGGACGCTCGGTTTCGACGGCACTATCCTGTGCCAATGTAGCGTTCGACTGAAGATCGTCATAGAAGGAGATTATCGCCCGCACGCAGGATGTCACGAACCGGCCATAGCTGCCATTGACCCGGAATGCCGCCGCTGCAGCGCAGCGTCACCAAACCGGCCATTCATGCATCGTGCAGCATTTGAGTTGGCGAGTGACGGCAGAGCGGGACTTTGCTGCCGTTGGCATTTCGCGAGCGAACGGCAGCTTATGTGATGCTTCCTGCGAGGAATGGTCAGCCGCGTGCGGCTAAAACACTTCGAGCCCAAAGCGGGCTCTCTCTGTCTCTGCATTATCCGAGTCCGTCAAATGCTTTGAACACAATCTGCCAGCGTCCATTGTCCTTGAGCATCGTGAGGCTATCGCGGAATCTCCGGCTGCCCCATTTGTCGTTAACAACCGCAACTGCCGTCGTTCCCGAGACGACTAGCGTCTCGATCTCCCAATTCGGAACTGGACCGTCCGGATCAGGCGCTACTCTCTCGCAAAAATCAGCAAACTCCTCGGCGCTATCCCACTGAAGTTTGCCATCAACGAATCCTGACGAGACAAATCTCGGGTGGAATGCATCCAGCAGTAGTTTTTTGCTTCCTCGGTTGAAGCCGGTCACATACATCTCCACGACTGCGCGGATTTCTTGCTCTTCATCGTCCATCTTCCACCTCCGACAGATCGTCTTGAGCCCTGCCATGGACTCATCTCTGAACCGGCCATCCAAACGCCCGATTGGAGAAGCGCCCGTTCAGATGGGCGATCGGTATGGCGCGTCCGACCCTTCATCGCCCTACGCTTGAAAGGGCTCGACGGCAAATCCTGGTTTCTTTGCCGACCTTCCCGACAAGCGACATACAGATGTGGAGTGGCCCGACCTCCAACCTGTCATGAAGAATGCCGTCCCATTCCATCCTGGACCTCGACTAGGATTCCCGTGCCTTAATAATGAGCGATGGCATGTCGAATTCGATCGTTCCTCCGCGGACGGTGAAGGGCTTGAGCACGGTCTCCGCCTCGTCGAGGAGCCGCTCGAACTGTTCGTCGGTCAGCACGCCCCCGAGCGTCCAAACGCAGGCGCGTTCCGTTGACACCAGCGCATCGATCGATTTGAAGCGAACCTTTCCGTTGCGCCGGACGACCTCCGCATCCGCGAGACCTGCTTCCCTGGAGATTTCGCGCAACCTTCCGGCATCGCCGAGGCTGAAGGGTGCGCGGAAAGCATCCCCCACCTTCTTGCCGAACAGCCGGTCGAGCAACAGCGCGAAGGCGCTGTAGCCTGACGAGTTCTCGACCGCATCGCATACCGCAACCGCCAGGCGGCCATTCGGTTTCAGGACCCGCATCATCTCGGATAGTGCCTTCGGTTTGTCCTCGAAGAACATGAATCCGAACTGGCTGACGACGGCGTCGAAACTGTTGTCCGGAAAAGGCAGAGCCTCGGCCGTTCCCTCCAGCCACTCGATCTGCACCGGCTTGCGGCGCGCGACCGCCAGCATTTCCGGATTGATATCAAGCCCGACCACCGACCCCGATGGACCAGCGATCTCGGCGGCGGCGAGCGTCAGTGCCCCCGTCCCGCAGGCCACGTCAAGAACACGGTCGCCCTTCTGCACCCCGGCTTCCGCACAAACGACCGGCCCCCATTGCGCAAAAAGGGCTGGCACGAACTGCGCATCATAGACCTCCGCCGGTTGGCGCGCTTCTTCTCGAACATTCATTGTCTTCCTCCTTGCGCCGGAGCGCCGAGGCACAACGGCTGGTTTTGTGACTCCACTCAGGCTATCTTGCGCCATGGCACAAACCCATGACCGGAAGTCTCTGTCGCTTGCCGGATCGTCCATGATGCGGCTCCAGCCGCGCCCCGTAGCTGGGCAAGGTATGGCTGCGCAGCCGGTGCTCTGCCAGGACTCTGCAACCGATCCCCTGTCGGACGTCCTGCGGATGGTCAAGCTTACCGGCGCGGTGTTCCACCTCGTGGACGCTTCCTTCCCCTGGGGCGTGGATATCCCGCGGGCGCGTGACTATGCCTCTATCATCCTGCCGCGTGCTCAGCATGTGATCTCCTACCATATCATCCTGAAGGGCTCGGGTTGGGTGGAAATCCCGGATGTCGCATCGACATGGTTCGAGGCCGGCGACATCCTGGTTCTTGCGCATGGCGACCAGTATTCTCTGCTCAGCACGCCGGGGCAGGCGCCCGAATACGACCGGAAGGCGACCATCGCTTTCTTCCGCGAGTGGATGGCGGGCAAGCTTCCCTTCGTCACCCGCGAAGGTGGCGGCGGCGGCGGTGGCGCTGAATACATGTGTGGGTTCCTTGGCTGCGACATGCGCCCCTTCAATCCGGTGCTCTCCGCGCTTCCGCGCCTGTTGCGCGTCGGGTGGTCCAGAAACGATCAGCAAGACCTGCTGGGCCGCCTGATCGACCTGACGCTCACCGACGCACGCCTTCCGCGCCTGGGTGACGAATCCATCCGCCTGAGGCTGAGTGAGTTGATCTTTGTCGAGGTGATCCGCCTGTGCCTGGAATCCCTGCCCGTGCATGAGATGGGCTGGCTGTCAGGCCTGCGGGATCCGGCGATCGGCAGAGTTCTGACCATACTCCATGAAAGTCCCGCACATCCCTGGACTCTCAACCTGCTGGCCGAACAGGCCGGCATGTCGCGTGCGGCGATGACGGCGCGGTTTACCCACCTGATCGGTTACCCTCCCATGCAATACCTGGCGCTCTGGCGCATGCAGATTGCCGCGCGCCTTCTTGCCGACAGCACAATGAAAGTGGCGGCTGTAGGACAGGAGATCGGTTATCGATCAGAATCGGCTTTCAGCCGGGCGTTCAAGAAAATTGTCGGAGTATCTCCTGCCGGATGGCGCAGCAGAACCACTGATTTCAGCGGCTGATCGCGAGTCTCCCTCATTGTTTCCTGAATGCTTGGAAACAGGCCTGTTGCGTCGTTACTTCGTCGGTGCGCAATGACGTTGGTTCGCACTCCGGCGCCACTGCCGATACTCGGCGGCAACTGTCGCTTTGGGCTGCCAACCGAGTTTAGCTGCACCTCAGACGGACGGAAGCATTGGCTCCGGAGGTCGGCTCTAAACGCTTTGTTGCCGTTCAGCCATCGTGCAGCATCGGTCAAATTGGGCTCGAAGCTGACCTCTGAGGCAGCGCATCAGTCCCGTGATATAGTGCATTGTCAACGTCGGGTTGTCGTTATGGGAGGGTATGGCGGACCGGAGGATCAGTGATGAAAATACCAAACTTACCGGCCATTCGCGCGCTTCGCCCCGCTTGGAACAAGGGCCGCATCGTGGGACAGAAGCGACCGCTTAAGCCAAAACATGTCTGGGCGATCAGGGTTTGGCTTGAGCTGGCCGAGAACCATCGAGAGCTGGCCCTCTTCAATCTGGCCATCGACAGCAAGCTGCGTGGCTGCGATCTGGTCAAGATGAAGGTCGTCGATGTCATGGCGTCCGGCCAGATCAAGGAACGCGCGTCGGTTCTGCAAAGCAAGACCCAGACTCCTGTCCAGTTTGAAGTCTCCGAAGGCACTCGGGCCTCTCTTAACCGATGGATGCAAGACCCGCTGATGGTCGGATCTGAATACCTTTGGCCTGGCCGGTTTCACAAAAGGCTCCACATCTCGAGCCGCCAGTATGCGCGAATTGTCCGGGAATGGGTTACCTCGATCGGCTTGGAAGGAAGCGCCTACGGCACACATTCGATGCGGAGGACCAAGGTCACGCAGATTTACAAGAAGACGGGCAACCTGCGTGCGGTCCAGCTCCTTTTGGGACACACGAAGATGGACAGCATGGTCAGATACCTTGGCGTCGAGCTTGAGGACGCCCTTGCTATCGCTGAGGCCATAGAAATCTGAAAGCACGGGCCGTCTTCACAGACGGCCCACTGCAGACCTTCAACCACCCCCGGCGATTCTGCGGCGCGGCCCGTCGAACCGGACTTTCGCTGCAATCGCAAAATCAGTTGATGGCCAAACTCACACTATGCGGGACTCTCTTGACCTTGAACGCGAACCATCCGTTCACGTAATTACTTATTACAGCGTGAGCACAAGGACTGCGGCAACAGCCGCAACTATCATGTTCAAAACTGGCCAGATAAAAAAGAAATCAATTTTTGACGAGATTCTGTTAACCAACCCGAAGCGACTGGCCCTTATTGTAGAGACTTTGAATGTTTTTTTTGAACTCACCCTCAAAACCAGCGTCTTTTACCGCCTGTTGATAAAAGAAACCGGCAGCATTATTGTAATATAAATGGGCCGTGCCAACCTTTTGGTTAATAAGGGCAAATGAAATACCTAAAATAAGAATTGAGCCTGCAACCACCCATGGATTCAGTGTTTCGGAAAAGCGGAAAAACAGTCCTACCAAGAGGGTTGCAACCGTTATGTTGCTGACAACAAAACTTAGCCTAATCGCGCTATAATGTATTGCAGCGCGTTGAGCATGGTCTGCCAGCTTCACACAAGCATCAGTTCGAGAATTCAAACGCCTCTTAAGTTTGCGTTCTTCTTCGCTGCTTTCCACGGACATAGCTGACCTCATCTTTCGTAGACAGTAGTCGAAATACGCGATGAATCCAAAGTGGTGTTTTTGGGCTCTAAGCCGACATGCGGCGATGCGGCACGCCCTTCCATCGTTGGTGCGGCAACCTCGTTACTCGCGGCGCAGAGCGGAAATTCCGGTCCCTCTGAATCAGTGTCTGTTTATACTCCCTTATTATCTCACTCACGGAACCGGACGGGCAACGAACAAGATAATGCCGCCTTCGTCACAACCCAACAATGACTTTATCCAACGTCGCCGGATAGTTCCGCACGCGCACGCCGGTGGCATTGTAGATCGCATTGGTAATTGCCGCGGCCGCGCCGCAGATGCCAAGTTCGCCAATACCTTTGGCCTGCAGGGGGCTCGCCCAATCATCGCGCTCTTCCAGAAGTTCAACCGTTAGCTGCGGCACGTCGGCGTTCACAGGAATATGGTATTCGGCAAGGTTGTGGTTCGCCACATGGCCATCGCGCGGATCAAAAGCCAACTCTTCTGTCAACGCCATGCCGATGCCAAAGGTCATTCCGCCAAGGCATTGCGAGCGCGCCGTTTTGGCGTTCAGAATCCGCCCGGCTGCGAAGCTACCATGCATGCGCCTTACGCGGGTTTCGCCAGAGGCTGCATGGACGGCAACTTCGGCGAAGTAGGCACCAAACGTAGCCTGGCGCACGGCGTCCGAAGTGTCACCGGGTAGCACATGGCCCAGCTTCGCAATCTCGTCACCTTGCAAAACATCCGCAAGGGCCTTGGTCTGATTGGCATAGATCGCGCGAGCGTCTTTCAGCATCAGGTCATGCTCATTCACGTCTAACCGGTCGGCCAGTTGGCGACGGATCGCTTCGCAAGCGATATATACCGATGTCCCGCTGGAGGACGCTCCCCAAGACCCGCCCGAGCCGGCAGCCGGGGGCAAGTTGGTGTCGCCGAGGATCACATCGACCTTGTCGCGGGGCAAGCCGAGCATGTCGCCAGCGATCTGGCCGAGGATCGCATAGGTCCCGGTGCCAATGTCGGTCATATCGGTCTCAACCCGCGCCGTGCCGTCGGGCAGCAGCGTCACGCGGGCTTGGCTTTCCTGCAAGACGTTGATACGCGCGGCCGAGGCCATACCATAACCAATCAGCCATTCACCTTCGCGCCGTTCCTTCACTCCGGGGCGGTTGGCCCAACCAAAAATTTCGGCCCCGCTTTGCAATGCTTCGCGAAACCTGCGGGATGAATAGTCTTTACCGCTTTCGGGGTCTTTCTCGGGGATGTTACGCAGGCGGAGCTCGACGGGATCGATGCCTACCTCATGCGCCAATTCGTCCATCGCGTTTTCCACCACGGTGACGCCTACGGCTTCTCCCGGCGCACGGACGGAGCCTGCGCAGAGCCGGTGCAGACGCGCCAATTCAAGCGACATCTTGCGGTTGGCCCCAGCATAGAGAAAGTGCGAGGCTTGCAACACCGGCTCGGCAAAGGTCTCTCCGGGCAGGTTGGACACACGTGCATCATGGCCGAAACCACTCAACCGCCCGTCAGAATCGGCGGCAAGGCGCAGCCGCTGGCGGGTTTCCGAACGACGCATCGTGGCCTCATAGACTTGCTGGCGGTGCAGGGCGACGGAAACCGGACGCCGCAGCTCTTTCGCCGCGATAGCGGCGGCCACCGCTTCCGGCGCCAGCCCCAGCTTGGAGCCGAAGCCGCCGCCCACGTAAGGGGAGATTATGCGGACCCTGTCAGGGTGGATGCGCAGCGAATCCGCCAATTCATTGCGGTTGTATTTCAGCATCTGATAGCTGGCGCGCAGGGTCAGGTCTTCGCCCTCCCATGACGCGATGGAAGCATGCGGCTCCATCGGCGAGCTGGAATGCGACGGGGTGGTATAGACCACATCAACACTGTGCTTGGCGTCGCTCATGGCACCATCAAGGTTGCCTTGATCCAGCGTTTGGTCTTCCTGAGGCTCAACTGCGGCGGTTGCCGGATCGACGGGCACCATTTCCCCATTCTCAAGCGTGACTTTCAAGGCCTGCGCCGCGTGTCGGGCCTGTTCGAAGCTTTCGGCAACGACAACGGCGATCAATTGACCAAGGTAGGTCGCGTGCTGCGCTCCTTGCACCGGCGCCTTGTTGGCCGTGCCCTGGGCGGGGTTGCGCAGCAGACGGTCGTCCTGGATCACCGACAGGACGCCGGGCATCTTCGCCACTGCATCCCTGTTGGACAGCACGACCCGGCCGCTGTTGCCCGGCGCGCGGACCATGACGCCATGCACCATACCCTCGATCTGCCACTCATTGGCATAGGTCGCGGTGCCCGTGACCTTCAATGCTCCCTCGGGCCGGTCGAGCGGTGCGCCGACGAGGCCCTGCGCCATGTCATCCAGCCGCCGTTCCGTCGCCGGGTCGTCCATCTTGAATTGCTCGGTCATGTCCGTGCCTCCGTCAATTCCGTGAGCACCGACACAAGCGTGCGGCGGGCGAGAAGGAGCTTGAAATCATTATCGCCAAAGCCCTGCGCCTGCGCGAGCAACTGATCGGCGGCTTTGTTAAAAAGCGACTCCGACGGAGTTTCGCCGACCAGAAGAGCTTCGACCTGAGTGTCGCGCCAGGGTTTCGGTGCCAAGCCACCAAAGGCCAGGTCCGCCTTGGTGATGCGACCATCCTCCATGGCTACAATTCCGGCGACGGAAACCAAGGCAAATGCATAAGACGCACGGTCGCGCACCTTGCGATAGGTCTGACGCCCATCAACGCGCGCGGGCAGAACGACGCCTGTGATCAGTTCGCCGGCCTCCAGCACCGTTTCGCGGTCCGGCCGATCGCCGGGGAGAAGGTAAAATTCATCAAGCGTCATTTGACGGGTCTCGCCGTCTTCCTTCAGTGTCTCCACCTTGACCCCAAGCGCGCGCATCGCCACGGCCATGTCGCTGGGGTGCGTGGCGATGCAATGCTCTGACGTCCCCAACACGGCGAGAATACGGTTAAATCCCTCGCGCGCCGCACAGCCGCTGCCCGGCTCGCGCTTGTTGCAAGCCATTGCGCGATCATAGAAATACAAGCACCGCGTGCGTTGGAGCAGATTGCCCCCGGTGGTCGCCTTGTTGCGCAACTGAGCGCTTGCACCAGCAAGCAGGGCGCGGCTCAACACCGGCCAATCGCGGCGCACGCGGGTGTCATTGGCAAGGTCACTGTTTGTCACCAAGGCACCAATCCGCAACCCGCCGTCTTCGGTTTCTTCGATCTGGTTCAGCTCCAGCCGGTTGATGTCGATCAAGGCCTCCGGTGCCATGACCTCTAGCTTCATCAGGTCGAGCAGATTGGTGCCGCCCGCGATAAAAATCCCGCCGTCCGCCGCTTGGCGTGTCGCGCCCTCCGCGCTATCGGCACGGACATAATCGAAAGGTCTC
The DNA here is from genome assembly GCF_035599575.1 of Roseovarius sp. Pro17. Lineage (NCBI taxonomy): Bacteria > Pseudomonadati > Pseudomonadota > Alphaproteobacteria > Rhodobacterales > Roseobacteraceae > Roseovarius > Roseovarius sp. Pro17. The sequence continues at coordinate 4,007,025 of NZ_CP141179.1, read as the reverse complement.
ATGCGCCTTTCCCTGCCGCTTTCCGGATCGCCTCGACAATGTTGGGATAGGCTGAACACCGGCAGAGATTTCCGCTCATGCGCTCCGAGATCTCCTCATTCGTGAGCTCCGCCCCACCCAGAAGATCGTCCGTCACATGGCTCGGCCATTCATTTCTTATCTCTTCCAGCATCGCCGTCGCCGAGCAGATCTGCCCAGGCGTGCAATACCCGCACTGGAACCCGTCTTCGCTGACGAAAGCTTCTTGAAGCGCGCTGAGGTTGCCGGGCTGGCCGATCCCTTCGATCGTAGTCACCTCATCGCCGTCATGCATGCACGCAAGCGTCAGGCAGGCATTGATCCGCCGACCGTTAACCATAACCGTGCAGGCCCCGCATTGTCCGTGATCGCAGCCCTTCTTGCTACCCGACAGTCCGAGGTGATGGCGGAGGGCATCCAGCAGGGTCGTTCTTGGATCAAGCTCCAGTCGCCGCTGCGTGCCATTGATTATCACGTTTGTTTGCACGGGAAATTTCTCTGAATTGGTTCAAGGATGGTGGACTAACCCGCGCGCTATCGCTTGGTTCCGAACTTTCGGACCAGTAACCGAGGGGTCTTCGTTGAAGCTTGCGGTGAACCCTCTTGCCTGAGTGGTCATGTCAAACAACAAGTGGTCAGCGCTCAGACACCATACCTGCGTGCTCCGCCAAGCGGACCTTGAAGTGAATTGCAGCGACCGTCCGCAATCCGCCGATACTGTTGAAAAAGTCTGTTGATTGGCTGTCGATGTGCTGATTCACTCGTTTTAGGAGTGGAGGGCGTGGCGATGATGGGACCGAGGCAGGTGGCGCAAGGCGCGCTGTTCTATGAGTTCTCAATCGAAGGGTTTGTGCCGCAGGATCATCCAATGCGCGGCATTGATTGCTTTCTGGACCTGACGGATGTGCGGCCTCTGTTGGCACCATTTTATAGCGCACATGGTCGCCCGTCGATTGACCCGGAACCGATGATCCGGATGCTTTTGCTTGGCTACTGCCAAGGCATACGCTCTGAACGGCGGCTGTGCGAAGAGGTGCATGTCAATCTGGCCTATCGTTGGTTCTGCAAGCTCGATCTGGCTGATCCAGTGCCGGACCATTCAACGTTTTCCAAGAACCGCCATGGCCGCTTCCGCGAAAGTGGCCTGTTCCGGCATCTGTTCGAGACGGTCTTGCAGCGCTGTATGGATGAAGGGCTGGTCGGTGGTCACAGCTTTGGTGTTGATGCCAGCTTGATCCCTGCGAATGCCAATCAGACGCGTGGTGTCGATAGCAAGGAAGGTTTGCCGTCGGATCTGACGTCCCGCGCCGTCGGTGAATATCTTGTGACACTTGATGACGTGGCTTTTGGCGCATCGACAACAGCCATTCCCAAATACATATCACCGGTTGATCCAGCCGCCCGCTGGACAGGGGCCGACGGGGGTGCCGCCTATTTTGCCTATTCCAACAATTATCTGGTGGATTTGGATAATGCGGTGATAGTTGACGTTGAACCCACAGCTCCAATCAGGCCAGCAGAGGCGCGTGCCGCAAGGGATATGATCGATCGGGTGCAAGATCGCTTCGGGATCAAACCCGACAAGCTGGTCGGCGACACTGACTACGGATCAGCCGAGATGCTGGGCTGGCTGGTCGAGGATCGCAAGATCGCGCCGCACATCCCCGTCTGGGATAAATCCAGACGCACCGACGGTACATTCTCACGGATTGATTTTGCCTACGATGCCGCCGCCGACAATTACACATGCCCCGCCGGAAATACGTTGGAGAAATCCCGCCGCAAGTTCTCAAAGCCCCGATCAGCAAACGTCAGCAAGGACGGATTGATCCGGTATCGGGCGCGCAAACTCGATTGCGATGCCTGCGCGCTCAAGGCCCAGTGTTGCCCAACCCAGCCGGCCAGAAAAGTGCTGAGGTCTGTGCATGAAGCCGCAAGAGACGTCGCCCGGGATATCCGCAAAACCGATGCCTACATGATCTCGTTCATGCAACGCCGAAAGGTCGAGATGCTGTTTGCGCATCTCAAACGATACATCGGCTTGCGGATGATGCGGCTTCGCGGACCCAAAGGCGCAACCGAACAGTTCCAACTCGCAGCAACCGCCCAAAACCTCTGCAAACTGGCCAAGTTGGTACCAGCAACGGTGCCAGGGTGAAAAAGGGTGGCGAGCGCCTTCCCCAGACAACTCGCTAAAACGTCCCAGAAAACAGACTTTTTCAACAGCATCCGGAGCTAGCGGTCAATCAGGTCACACGCACAAATGATAGTCGCGGATCCCGAAGGTTCCTGTTGTACAGCAGCATCTTTGACGACTTGTCGGATCTCAATCTGGCAATCCCGCCTTGCGTAAGTCATCATAAAACCGATCCGCCGCGCCTGGATCGCGGAATTTCCCCCGGAGACTGTGCTCCTGCGATGCGATGGTGTAGTCGGGGGCGTTTTCAAGCAATTCATCAATCGTGGCCCAGGCTTCATCCATGCGATCCAGGCGTACGTACAACGCCGCCTGCGTACGCCGGGCCAGGTTAGGCATGTTTGCCATTTTTTGTATTGAGGCCAACCCGGCCTCATACTCCCCGGCAAAATACTGCGCCCAAGCCAGGGTCCACAGATACCAGTCCGGGTGATGGGGGTTCAGACGGATCGCGGCCTGAATTCGGGCAATAGCCTCGTCCATTTGCCCGAGATAAACCAACACTTCGGTGGAATCGGCCAAGACACCGGCGGAGTTGGGATTAAGCGCGATTGATCGGTCATACTCAATGAGAGCTTGTTCAAGATCGCCGCTTTGCATTGTTGCATTCGCCAGTGTCCAGTAAGCCAGAGAACTGTCCGGATCAAGCTGGACAGCCTTACGGGCCGCCATGAAAGCTCGATCCAGGGCGCCCTCGTGCGGTTGGTCGCCGCACCATTCCCAGCGGAAGCAGTTAATATGCACCCAGGCCAGGCTGAAATACGCCTCCGAGTATCCCGGATCGAGTTCCAGCGCTTTCTCGGACAGCAGCTTTGCCTCCTGGTTGCCCTCTGGTGTGAACTTCTTGCGTGCGGATCGCCCTCGATTGACGAGCTCATAAGCCGCGAGGCTCTCGGTTGGTTGACGCAGCAGGCGATCATACTCTGCCAGGGTGATGTTTCGTTCCAGCGTCGCGGCGATCGTTCTGGTAATCTCTTCCTGAACGTCAAAGACATCCACCAGATCGCGATCATAGGTTGCAGCCCAAATCGTGTTTCCGTCAGTCGCGTCAATCAACTGCGCCGCGACACGCAATCGGTCCCCGGCCTTTTGTTGGCTACCTTCAAGAATATAGCGAACACCAAGTTCCGTAGCGACATCGCGAACAGCCAAAGCCTTATCCCGGTAGAAAAAACTTGAACTTCGGGCAATTACAAAAAAATCAGGAAAGTGAGACAATCTGGCGATGATCTCTTCACTGATTGCGTCACTCAGATATCCCTTGTCTGCACCTTGGCTCAGATCATCGAAAGCTAGTACTGCGATCGACGGTTTCTCGGGAAGGGGGAAATTCAGCGTTGCCGAGTCAATTGGCTCAAAGTCGGTAGCTGTGTTCCACCACGTAAAAATGCTGACACCTGTGACAAAGGCCAGAACGATCAGGACCAAAAACCAAGACGACCCAAACTTGCTGGTGATTCGGAAGCTTATCGGTCCAGAATTTCCAGAGCTATCCAGAGTATCGTCCGACACAGGTATCGCTTCCAGCTTGTAGCCCTTTTTAGTCAAGGTCTGAACGATCCTGTGTTCGGTATCGTTCAAGGCGCGGCGGATATCAGCGATGCATTGCACCAGACTGTCGTCGGTCACAAACGTATCGGACCACACGTTTTCGATTAGGTCCGACTTCGATACGAGCTCGCCGTGGCGGCGAACCAAATATTCCAGCACCTCGGTACTTTGGCTGCGCAAATGGACGGCATTTCCGTTTTCGTCTTTTAGTTCATTGGTTTGCAGCGAATACGTAAACCCCCCAAGCCGAAATTCTTCAAGAGATTTCGTATCTTTTTCGTGGGCTTCTCCGGACATTTCAGGTGCCTCCGTGCGCTCCTAACCTAGCGGGCGCTCTGTCGTATTAGCAACTGTATTCACTCCCACGCAGCGCGGCTCGCCAACCGATCACCGATCCAATCAAGGAGAGTTTCGGATGAGAAAGAGCATCTTGATCGCGCTTGCAATCACTCTTGCCAATGCTGCATTTGGCAGTGCCAGCGACGATAGTCACATAATTTCACCCGCGCGGTTGTACGAGCTGAACACTTGGCTTGACGCTGAAACCGAGTTCGAAAGAAGGGACAGCCAACCTCGTATCCGGTTGATCGCAGCGGAACAGGCACAACACTTTCAAGGCATAGCAGACCATACAGAGGGCACATTACGCGGGCTATATGATGAAGAGACTGAAATCATCTATCTGGTTCAACCCTGGTCACCAAACAATCAACGCGACGTCAGCGTTCTTGTGCATGAAATGGCACACCATCGCCAATCCGGGCAACATTGGTATTGCCCACAGGCACAGGAATGGCGGGCCTATCAGATTCAGGCGCAATGGCTTCGCGAACGTGCCATTGCGGATAATTTCTATTGGCCTGCAATTCTGCTTCAATCCAGTTGCGCAAAGCGTGACATTCACTCCGAGTGAGCATAGTTTGACAACTTTAGAGCAATCCAATCACCGGTTTGCAAGACTGACATTTTTCTGTGAGTCTGGACTTTGATGACGGCATTTTCCGTTGGCCGACTGAAACCCAGAACAATTTCTGCAACTTGCCGAATGGCCTGTGTGACGAAGCCGACCGCAGCATCGTAACGCCGGACGAGTGGCCTGTATGGACCGCCACTGCCATGACCGCAATGTGCTGCGAGTGCGAACGGTGTACAGACGGGGGCGCCACTTTGGGCTTATTTTGTTGAAAAACTCTTGTTGATTTGAGGCCTGTTCGCTGATTCACTTTCGGTAGTAAAGCGGGGGGATCTGCGATGCTGGGACCGAAGCAAGAGGCGCAAGGGGCGTTGTTTTACGAGTTCTCAATAGAGGACCACGTCCCACAGGATCACCTGTTGCGCTCCATTGACCGCTTCGTAGACCTGTCCAGTATTTGGCAGCACTTGGCACAATTCTACAGCCATACCGGGCGCCCGTCTGTTGACCCCGAGTTGCTAATCCGGATGTTGCTGGTTGGCTATTGCTTTGGAATCCGCTCCGAGCGGCGGCTCTGCGAGGAGGTGCATCTGAACCTCGCATATCGCTGGTTTTGTCGGCTCGACCTGGCTGATCGGGTTCCGGATCACTCGACCTTCTCGAAGAACCGGCACGGTCGCTTCCGTGACAGCGAACTGCTGCGGCATCTTTTCGAAACGACCGTCGCGCGCTGCATCGAGGAAGGGCTCGTGAGCGGGCAGCGCATGGCTGTCGACGCAAGCTTGATCGAGACCGATGCAAACAAGCAGAACTCGACGCCGAAGGAGGATTGGGACGCCAGACTGATCGATCCCGCCGATGCGCCCCGCGCTGTCCGCGAGTATCTGGATACGCTTGATGAGGCCGCGTTCGGTGCCGCAAGCGAGGTTCAACCCAAGTTCACTTCCCATTCCGATCCGGCCAGCCAATGCCTCTCGGTGATTGCAGGCAATCACCTGCCGGTAATAGACAGCGGCCCGCAAAGGCCCGGCATTCTTCAGCTATTCCGACAACTATCTGATCGACACTGACCACGGCGTCATCGTGGATGTAGAAGCGACGCGTTCGATCCGGCAGGCCGAAGTCGGATCAACAAAGACCATGCTGGACCGTGTGAAGGCCAGGTTCGATCTCCATCCCGAACGGCTGATAGCAGACACCGCCTACGGCACAGGGCCGATGCTGGGCTGGCTGGTCGACCGCAAGATTGCGCCGCATATCCCGGTCTTCGATAAGTCTGGCCGCAACGACGGCACTTGGAGCCGGGCGGACTTCGAATGGGACGCCGAGAATAATCAATACATCTGCCCCGAGGGTCAGGCACTGAAGCAGTTCCGCCGGAATTATTCCGACCCGAACCGAGGACCAACCGGCAAGGGACGCGCCAAATATCGCGCCCTAAAACTGACCTGCCAGGCTTGCCGTCGAAACAGAAATGCTGCCCGAACGCCGATGCCAGATCGATCACCCGCGAGGAAAACGAAGACGGCCGCCAGGTTGCCCGTGATATAGCCAAGACCAGGCAATACGTGATCTCCATGAAGCTCCGGAAGAAGGTCGAGATGCTGTTTGCCCACCTCAAACGCATCCTGGGTCTTGGAAGGCTCCGATTGCGCGGCCCATGCGGTGCAAATGACGAATTCCTCCTCGCCGTCACCGCCCAGAACCTCCGGAAACTGGCCAAGATTTTCCCTGCACCGCAGCAAATGCGCAAAGCGTGAAAAAAAAGACGCTCGCGCAATAAATTCGATAACACTTTCTGCATAAGCGACAGTTGTTTTTCCATAGAATCGGCTGGTAGCAGTCAATCGCCGCCAGGCTCATGACAACCCGTCTCCGGCAGGCAGTGTCAATTTTCGCTGCTCTATACTGGCGAGAAACGCCGGCATAGAGGGCTAAGATCATCGCAAGAAGACGAAACTGGGGGAGGAGTAGTTGTCACGCTTACGCTCTTCGCAGTGACCCCCGGTGATCAATCAGAGTGGGAGCGTCGTTTTGTGATGCCGAGTTCCTTTCTGGCTGACCCCTTCTCCACCTCGCGGCATCGGCGGGGTCAAATTTGGGCGGTAGAAGGAGAAGGCCGAAAAAAAGGATTGGGAGGATTTTCACGGGGATCGACTAGACTCAGGGAGTCTGCAATCACGTGAGAAGACAAAATGGCACGAGCAAATGACGGCAAGAAAAGATCAAACGAGCGGCGCGCGACGCGTCAGCTCTACAAGCGCGTAACCACAGAGGAACTAGCAGACTTCAAGGAGCGCGCAGATGCGGCCGTATACTGCGACCATCAGGTATACTTGACCGCCTTCATCTCGGGCGAGGTTGAACTGAAATCGGGTCTGAAAAAAGACATCATACGCGTCCTCGGTCAACTCGGCAAGGTCGGCTCGAACCTCAATCAGATCGCACATGGCATCAACGCCGGACGCGTGACTGACCTTGAGCCGGACGACCTTGAGACCCTCAAGGAAGCGCTAGCCGCCGTACAGCAGATCAGCGCTGAAATCCGGCAGGCCCTTGGGGAAATGATCTGCAAGATCATCGGCAAGCCCGGCGAGAAAGGCAGCGGCGGAGGCCGTGACGCCTTCGTGCCCGGCATCCGTTACGTCAGTGGAAAAGCCGGGCGAGTGGAGTTGCGCAACATTGCATCCTCTCGCTGGGAGGATGCTGCTGAGGAAATGCTGCTGACCTCGGAGCTCTCGGAGCGCGTGCAGAAGCCCTATTACCATCTCGTTTTATCGTGGCATGAATTGGAGCAGCCGACGGACGTCCAGATGGTCGCAGCCATGGAACATCTGATCTGCACCCTCGGGCTTGAAGAGCATCAGATTGTGATCGGCACGCATGATGACACGCGGCGCAAGCACGCCCACACAGTTGTGAATACCATCCACCCGCTTACCGGCAAGGTCTGGTCCAAATCCCGTGACCACCGCAAAGCCGAAGCCGCATGCCGCCAGATCGAGTTGGATCAAGGCTGGTCCCATGATCGAGGACGGTTCGACTTCGACGTCATCGAAAAAGACGGTCGCAAAATTGCCAAGCTGAAGAAGCACCCCCTCGTCTGCGAAAAGAAACTAAAGGATCGTGCGGCAGGAAAGCGTCCGAAAACCTCCGGAGATCTCATGTTTGAAAAGTCCACCGGGTTCGAGACGTTCGAGCACAGTATCCCCGACGCTCTTAGGCAGAAGTTTGCAACACTGGTGAACGCGGCATCCGGCTGGCAGGACATCCACACGACCCTCGGCGCGCACGGCCTGACATACTACACATTCGGATCCGGCGCCCGCGTCGGAATCATCGGATCGAGCGAGCATACGAAGGCATCAGCTTTCGGCGCAAAGTTCGGCATCACGAAGATGGAGAAAAGATTCGGCCCCTATGCCGCGCCCGAGACCGAGACCGAATATCGAAACGATCTGAACGAGACCCACGTCGAGGTCGCGGCCTTGATCGGATCCACGGCGGCTGAGGATGAGAAGGCGACATCCGCGTCTGCCTTCAAGCTCACCCTGCTGCGCCGGATCTACACCGATATCCATATCGACCCAAAGGTGGCGCAAGCGATCCGTTTTGTGGATTTCGCAGCCAAGCCGCCGCAAATCTCGTTTCAGGATGGGTCTACCGTTGTTGATCTCGACCGCAAACTGTCGACATCCCGGAGCACGATGGAAACGCGTGCCACGATGATTGCCATGGCGAAAGCGAAAGGCTGGGCGTCCGTCCGCCCAACCGGCACGCCTGAGTTTATTCGGCAGGCGGCCCTGGATTGTGCCCGGGCGGGCCTTCGGATCCACGGCGTGCCAGCTGATATCCAGGCCTTGGCAGACCGGACGCTCGAGCAGACCGAAAAGCGCCAGCGCAGGATTGAGCAGGTTGCCCGGGAAATGCAAAGAGACCATCTGGCAGATCAGACAGACCGGGAAGATTTGATCGAGGAAAACATGGAGGAGCGCAGGTTGAAGGCTCTGGTAGCCGCCGACATCACGGCAGAAGCCCAGGCTGTGCAGGAGGCGATTGGCTTCGGTCGAGGTCCCGGTCCTTCAGCGCTTCGAAAGATCAACCGAGAAGAACGGGATACCTGGATCGCCTCTCTTCCGGATATGCGGACCGTCTCGCACCCTCAAACCGCGCCCGATACGGCGAAACAGGACCATCGGGGGCGGCGCCGGATCGCCCATCAGCTTCGCGGCAATGATCACGCCGAGATCGAGGAAATGAAACGTCTCGATATTCAGGCGATCGCAGGGATGGGTGGCTGGTCAGATGTTTCTCGCACGCATCCCGATAGTGCCGACAGGCATGGCAAGACATACCGGGTTTTCCAGCGCGGCGGGGACACGATCAAGGCAAGCCTTGTCGAGGGGAAGTGGCTCTGGACATCCAACAAGTCAGGGGCGAACGGATCGGTCATCGATCTTTGGCTGCAGGACAATCCCGGCCGAACACTGAGCCACGCGCGCGCGGCCTTCCGTGAGATCATGGGCAGCGCCCCAGCTATGGCCCTGGCAGCTCCTGCCGTGACCCACGATCAGGACGGGGATCATACGGAGGCCCGCCGCCGGTGGGAGGAGGCACCCCATATCGATCACCAGCGATCCTATGCCGAAGCCCGTGGGATAGACCGCAAGACGCTCTTTCGGTTCCGCGCTGACGTGAGGTCTGGTGCCTTTGGCGGGATTTATTTTGCCCACCGAAACCCCACGACTGACGATATTCAAGGGTTTGAGCAGCGCTGGGAGAAGAATGGCGAGAAGAACAAGGCGCGGTTTGCAAAAGGTGGTCGGAAAACGGTGAACGTGCTCGGGAATACGCCCGCCGCCACCCGGATGATCGTCTTCGAAGGAGGGCTGGACGCCCTCGCCCTCGCCGAGATCGAGGACCGCAGCGACACGACCTACGTCAGCACGGGCGGCGGCGAGACTGGGTCGGCTTTCGGCAGTCGCCAATTGCGCTTCGGGACGGGCAAAACCAACTCCATCCCCAAACCGTCAATCACCGTGTAAAATGCGTTGGTGAGTTTATCAAAGTCCTTGTTCGCCGTATTGTTGGAACGGTCCTCAAGATCGACTTTTTCGATCCAGAACGACCGGAAGGATAGAAAGTCGTCCCGCCTGATCGCCGTCAATGCCCCATCACCGTTTACGTCAATCCAGCGGTTTAGCGCCCGCTCAAATGGGCTTTTCCACTTTCTTATCTGGTCGAAGGATTTCCCCAACCTCCGATCCGGCGTCAACTTGTAAAACTCCTCCCAGATCTCGGACATAAGGAGCGGTGGATCTTCGACCGTTCCCATCAAGGCTTTGACTTCGATCTGATCGACGCTGCCGTCGGTTTCCGTGATGGCATCTATCCGATTCAACAACGTGTCGTCAGGAAGATTCGCAACCCGTGACACCGGAAGATAGTTGTAGCCCCGTCCCTGTGCTACCTTACGGACTGCCTCATAAGCCAAACGGGCATCAGCGGACCGCCCATCAAGTCTGGCTTGCCAATGTTCAAGTTGCGCCTGCCAAGCGCCCGCCGCCTTATCCCGTGCCAACCGATGAGAATCTGTTTCAAGTGAGATTGACACAATACGCTTACGGGTCTCGACCGTCTCAAACCGCTTGGGGATGCGCCGCACAAGGTACCAGACACCGCGTCGGTTGGTCAGCTTCAAGTCTTTTTGCATCGCGAAACCCCATCCCCTCGGCTTCGCACTTACAAACCAATGTCATGCAATTTGTCATGCCGGCAGCGGGAGCCAAAGCGCAGGAAAGGTATGTATTACCTTTAATTTCAGTGAGTTAGCTGTATTTTGAGGGGGAAATTATGGCGGACCGAGGAGGATTCGAACCCCCGACCCCCTGATTCGTAGTCAGGTACTCTATCCAGCTGAGCTATCGGTCCACGCGGGCAGCAATTAGCGGCTGCGCTCGGGCTTTGCAAGGGGGGCTTGGTAGAAACTGATGTCAGGTCAGATCGCCCTTGGGTAGCGTGATCAGAAACGATGTGCCGTCTGGCCCTGTATGCTCTAGCGCCAATGTGCCGCCATGGCCGCGGACCAGTTCGAACGAAATCGTGAGGCCGAGGCCCGAACCACCCTTGGTCGCGCCGCCTTGGAAGGGCGTAAAGAGGTGTTCGCGCGCCTTGGGCGGCAGGCCGGGGCCAGTGTCGGAGATGCGGATCGTCACGGCCTCGTCGGTCTCATCCGCCTGCACGTTGATCTCGCCGGGCGTGCCGCTGGTCACGATAGCCTGACGCGCGTTGCGCACGAGGTTCGCGATCACGCGGTAAAGCTGCTCGGGATCAGCGCGCAGCTGGAATCCGGGGCGCACGTCCTCGGAAAAGCTGATGTCTGCGTCCCCGGCAGATAGCCGTTCGCTGTCGATGACGTCGGTCACAATGTCCAGCAGGGCAAAGCGCGACAGGCGCGGCGCGGGCTCTTCGGCCTTGCCGTAAGCCAGCGTCGATTCGCAGAGGTTCACGGCGCGGGTGATGGAATTGACCAGCTTGGGCGCCATCCGCTTGACCATCGGATCCTCGGACGTCTCAAGCCGGTCGGTAAAGAGCTGCGCCGACGTCAGGATGTTGCGCAGATCATGGCTGACCTTGGCCACTGCGCCGCCCAGACCCGCCAAGCGTTCCTTTTGGCGCAGGGCGCCGGTCAGTTGGGTCTGCATCAGGGCCAGCGTCTCTTCGGCCTCGCGCAGCTCGGTTATGGTCGAACTGGGGGCGATGACGCCGCGCGCGTCCTCGGGCGCACTGGCATAGGCCTTCATCGAGCCGACGACGCGGCTGATGGGGCGCACCAGAAACACGCGCACGGCCAGAAACAGCAGCACGGCAGTGATGATCGAGATGACGGCGGAGAGCAGCAGAATACGCAGACCATAGTCGATCATCGCCATGCGCAGCGTCCCTGTCTCCATGGTGACCTCGATCAGCATACCGGCGCTGCGCACGGGCGAGCCGATGACGCGCACTACCTGATCCTCGGCGTGCCACAGCCGTGACAGCGCGTCGCGCATCAGCTCGAACGCGCCTGCATCGCGCAAATCATAGGTGGCTGCGATGGGCGAGGGCAGTGGCGAAGACAGCACCAACTGACGCGCATCGTTGCGCCGCAGCACCACGTTAAAGACGCCCGCATTGATCAGCAATTCGTCTTCAAGATCGGGGCTGATTTCATCGCCAGCCAGCCGGGCCAGTGACGCAATCTGCGCCCGCTCCAGCCGCGACAGCAGGAAATCTTCGCGGAACCGCGCGATGGACGGCACAAAGATCAGCACTTCGGCCAGCATCACAAAGATCGCCGTAAGGATCAGGAAGCGGCCCGAGAGCGAGTTCATGCGGCACCCTGCCCCCCGCCTGTCACGGCAGCCATCTCTGGACTGCGCGCACGGCGCGTTTGACCCAGACGCTATCAAAGAGGCGCGGGCTGAAATAGGCGCCGGCGGCACGCTTGTTAACTTCGCCGATGGTTGGATAGGGGGCGACCATGGCCGCAATCTGGCTCATCTTCATGTCGTTTGCCAGTGCCAATGCCCACAGGCCGATCAACTCGCCCGCCTGCGCGCCGACGATGGACGCGCCGATGGGGCGACCGCGCAAGACCATGACCTTGATCAGGCCCTTTGTCTTGCGCTCCGCGATGGCGCGGTCGTTGTCCTCGTATTCAAAGCGCACGACCTCCGGTTTGTCGCCATGTGCCTCCCGCGCCTCGGCCTCGGTCATGCCGACCTGTGCCAGTTCGGGCGCGGTGTAGGTTGTCCATGGGATGTGGCTGGTTTTAGCCTTTGCAGGCAGGCCCAGCACAGCCGAGCGGATGACGATGCCCGCATGATAGCCCGCGACATGGGTGAATTGCAGCCCACCGGCGACGTCGCCGATGGCATAGACGCGGGAATTGGTGGTTTTCAGCCGATCATCCACTTTGATTCCGCGTTTCGTGGTTTCGATCCCCGCCCGGTCCAGGTTCAGCCGGTCCACATTACTCTTGCGTCCAACGGCTATCAGCAGGTGCGAGCCCTTGAATATCCGCCCATCCTTAGTCTTGACCTCAATTGCGCCGGCCTTGCCGCGTATTTCGGCGGCAAGCGCACCCTCGGCGATCTCGACGCCCTCTTCGCGCAAGGTATCCATCACGATAGCGACTGTCTCGGGATCGTCATTGGCCAGCACCTTGGAGCCCTGGATGACCGTTACCTTGCAGCCCAGCCGCCGATGCGCCTGAGCCATTTCCATGCCGATGGGGCCGCCGCCGACGATCAACAGGTGATCGGGCCGCTCGCGCAGATCAAACAGTGTCTCGTTAGTCAGATACGGCACCTTGTCCAAGCCGGGGATCGGCGGCACCAGCGGGCTGGAGCCTGTGGCAATCACGATGCGGCGGGCCTTTATAACGGTATCACCTGCCTGCACCTCGGTGTCCGAGATGAATTCGCCATATTCGCTGATGACCTGAACGCCCAGCCCCTCGAACCGCTCGACGCTGTCGTTGGGCGCGATGGTGGCGATCACATCCGCGACGTGATCCTTGGCAGCCGCATAATCGACGTCGGGCACCACATCGGCGACGCCATATTGCGACGCATGGGCCTGTGCATAGGCCGCCTTACCCGATGCGATCAGCGCCTTGGACGGAACGCAGCCGTAGTTCAGGCAATCGCCGCCCATCTTGTGCCCCTCCAGCAAGACGACGCGCGCGCCCATCTGGACCGCGCCGGACGCGACCGAAAGGCCCCCCGATCCGGCGCCGATGACCAGAATATCCGTCTCAATACGTTTCATTCGCTAAATATCCTTTTTGCCGCGCACGGCCTTTATCAATATCGGCAATGCGGCCAGCGCGCTCAGAGCCAAGAGGGGGCCGATCACCTGAGGCTCCCACAATAGGCTAAGGTCCGGGCTGCCCCCGCGATCGAACACTTCGCCCAGGCCAACGCCAATCCAAGTGAACACCAACGCGCCGGGAATGATCCCGACAAAGGTAGTCAGCACAAAGTTGCGGAATTTGACGCCCACCAGCGCAGGCAGCAGATTGGCGACAAAGAACGGCACCGCAGGCACGAGGCGCAATAGGAACAGCACGCTGATCTCATTCTGGTTCAGCCCGTCCTTGATCCGCTTTAACGTGCCTTCGCTGGCATCCATCCTTGCGGCCAACGATTTGCCCAGCCCCATGCGCGCGGCCTGAAATATAGCCGTGGCGCCCAATGAGGCGGCGATCACGTTGAATGTCGTTCCCCAAATGATGCCGAACAGAAAGCCGCCCGTCACCGACGCAACTGCCGCGCCGGGCAGCGAAAAGGCTACGATGGTGAAATAGATCGCGACGAACCCCGCGACCATCACGACGAAATGCGTATCGCGAAACGCCAGCAGCGCCTCGCGATTGTCGCGCAGCGTGTCGAAACTTAGGTAGTCGCGCAGGGTGAACGCGCCGATGGCGGCGACCAGCACGATCAACGCCAATGGCGCGTGGCGCAGCACTGGATGCTTGCGCGCGGGGTCCTGCTTGGTCTGCGTGGCCTTCGCCATATGCGGTCTGCCTTCCTGAAGGTTGCGGCGCTCCACCCTAGATGACGGGTCCATGCCGCTCTGGATAGCCGTATCACGCGGCGTTGATCGCATGTGACCTGCGCAGGGGGCTTTCGGGCGGCAGAGGCCCATCCTGTAACACCCGCACCGAACTGCGGCGCGCAATTGTTGCAATAAGTGGTCGGGCGGGGTTTGACTTGGGCAAAAGCGCCTACTATAGACCGGACTTCGGATATATCCGGATATCTGCGTGATTCCTCAATCTCGCGCCTATCCGCACAAATTTGGAGACGGAGCGATGAAACGCACCTTTCAACCCTCGAACCTGGTTCGCAAGCGGCGCCACGGTTTTCGTTCGCGCATGGCCACCAAGGCCGGCCGCAAGATTTTGAACGCGCGCCGCGCCCGCGGCCGCAAGTCGCTGAGCGCATAAGCGCCAGCCGACTGGACGACGACATGACACCGCCGAAGGCCCCCGATCACCAGACCGGGACGACGCCATCGGCGGTTTCGTCATGTCTGAAGGATCCTCAAACAGAAATGCGGTCAGAGGTTGGTAATTCCCTGACCGTTCTCAAGACCCGCAAGGATTTCCTGCAAGCGGCCCGCGCCATGCGTCAGGGCACATCCTCAATGATGGTGCAGGCGCGCAAACGCCGCGACGGTGAGCCACACAGTGGCATCCGTGTCGGATTCACCTGCTCAAAGAAGGTCGGCAACGCCGTCGCCCGCAACCGGGCCAAGCGCCGCCTGCGCGAGGCTGCGCGCGCTGTGCTGCCTCAGCACGCTCTGCCGGGATGGGACTATGTTCTGATCGGGCGGGCAGGTGCGACGGCAGCGCGCCCCTTCGAGGCGCTCAAGGGTGATCTGACCTATGCCCTGCGCAAGCTGCACGGGTCAGGGAAATGACGCCGCTGGCGTGGATATTCTCGCTGCCCGTGCGCGGTTATCGCCTGCTATTCAGCCCGTGGGTCGGCCATGGCTGCCGCTTTCAGCCCACTTGCAGTGCCTATGCGCTTGAGGCGTTGGAGCGCCACGGCGGTCTGCGCGGCGCATGGCTGACGCTTCGCCGGATTGCACGGTGCCACCCTTGGGGCGGGTCTGGCATCGACAACGTGCCGGACTGACCGCGCCCTTATTTGGTCTGAGAGACCACTCCGCAGGCCACCCGCCCGCCTGCATCCGCGTCGGTCTGGTAGCTGTCGGGGTTCTCATGAATCACGATGGCGGATCCATCATCGTCCATCAAAGGCGCCTTTTCGCCTGCAACGCTTAGCCGTCTGCTGTAGAAATCCGCCTTGGCCTCGCCATTATCATTGACGTAGATATTCGGCAGATCGCCCGCATGGGGGCCATCCTCGGCCGTCAGGCCGTGCCCGTTTCCATCTGGCGCATAGTGATCGCCAGCCGCGTCAAAGCCATCCTCGCACGACCCCACCTCATGCACATGAAAGCTGTGCCAGCCCGGGCTAAGCCCCTTCAACTCAGCCTGAAACAGCGTGCCGTTCCACCCCTCCGAAATTCTGACATGGCCAGCATCCTGGCCGTCGGCGGTCTTGAGCATTGCCATCGCGCCAGCATCCTGAGCCATTGCGGCACTGCCTGTTAGCCCAACGAGGGCGGTCGCAGCGATCAGAGTAAAGCGAGTCATAAGAACTCTCCTGCATTATGATATTACTTTATGATATCTCTTGCCAACGCCGCGACCCTGCCCTGCGTTCCAGCCTTGCCGGATTGGCGCAACTGAATTAAAGCTTGCCCATGCTGGATGATGTCGACGAAATTCACCCGCTCTTTCAGGGCGCGCCCCGCAGCACGGAATTCCGCAAGCTGCGCAAGCGGATCGTGCGCCTGACGCGCGAGGCGGTGGATCAGTACGGCATGGTCGATCGCGAGGGGCCGCGCGCCAGATGGTTGGTGTGTCTGTCAGGTGGCAAGGACAGCTATACCCTGCTCGCCGTCCTGCATGAGTTGCAATGGCGCGGTATGCTGCCCGTCGACCTGTTGGCCTGCAACCTAGATCAGGGGCAGCCCGGATTTCCCGCGACGGTCCTGCCTGAATTCCTGAAAAAGATGCAGGTGCCCCACCGGATCGAGTATCGAGACACCTATTCCGTCGTGGTCGACAAAGTGCCTGCTGGCCGCACCTTCTGCGCGCTCTGCTCGCGGCTGCGGCGCGGCAATCTCTATCGCGTCGCGCGTGAAGAGGGCTGTTCAGCCGTCGTTCTGGGCCATCACCGCGATGACATCCTTGAGACGTTCTTCATGAACCTCTTTCATGGCGGGCGCCTCGCCACGATGCCGCCAAAGCTGCTCAACGAGGTGGGCGATCTGTTCCTCTATCGCCCGCTTGCGCATGTGGCCGAGGCAGATTGCGAGCGGTTCGCGCGCGCCATGGCATATCCAATCATCCCCTGCGATCTGTGCGGCAGCCAGGATGGGCTGCAACGCCAGCAGGTCAAGCAGATCCTAGACGGCTGGGAGGCGAACAGCCCGGGGCGCCGCCAAGTGATGTTTCGCGCGCTGATGAACGCGCGTCCATCGCACCTGTTGGATCCGCAGCTGTTTGACTTTGCAGGACTTTCCCTGAACTCCGTAAAAACTGACGGAAATTCCGAAGGCATTCCGCAGCTGCGTTAAGCGACTCTTGAGGCGGCGTGCGTAGGGTGACGTTCGCGGGTCTAAAAGGGTTTGCCGGATGTCTGTGCGTTTTTATTCCATACTGATGGCCAACTATGCGCGTTTGCGCAGGGTGCTGGCGGGGCCTTCTGCCCTTGCGCTACTCCCCGCAGTGGTGCTGGGAGGTTTCTGGCTGGGCGGTGAGCAGATGCTGATCATGCTCGCGTTTGGATTTCCGATTTGCCTGCTCTTTGCCGGACTTCACCGGGCACCGGACCATTGCACCGAGCGCCCGCGCGCAGGAGAAGACGACGTGGATGAGGCCGCATTCGAGCAGACGATGGACGCCGCCGTGCGCCGCGCGGTGCAGACCTCGCGCCGCACCGGCTGCATCCTGCTGGAGCTGGATGAATACACCCCCACCCGCGAGCGGTTCGGCAGCGAGGCGACCGATGCGATGATGTCGCAACTGACGAATAGGGTGGCGTCCGTGCTGCGCAGCCGCGACTCTGTGCGCCGGATCGAAGACAATCTGCTAGCCGTCTGCATCGCACCAGTGCGCCAGTTGGACCTCGCCGTCATGCTGCAAATGGCCGGACGCCTGCAGGCCATGATGGAAGAGGCGATAGTGATAGACGGCGCTACCCTATATGTGACCGCGTCAGTCGGGCTGGCTCTGGACACGAACGCATCTGAAATGACAGGTGCAGGCCTGACCGCCGGTGCCACAACCGCGCTGGCAGAAGCGCGCCGTCATGGCCCCTCGTCGATGCGCGCGTTCAGTCGCGACATGAAGAGCCCCATCATCAATTGCAACTCCGATCTGATGCAGGAGGCCACCGAGGCGCTGGAAAACGGCCAGATACAGCCGTGGTTCCAGCCCCAGATCTCGACCGATACCGGTCAGGTCAGCGGGTTCGAGGCGCTGGCGCGCTGGTCGCATCCAACACGCGGCCTGATCGCACCCGCCGAATTCCTGCCCATTCTGGAACAGGCCGGCGCGATGGAGCGTCTGGGCGAAATTGTGCTCTACAATGCCCTCTCGGCGCTCAGGACGTGGGATGCCTCGGGCCTCGACGTGCCCCAAGTCGGCGTCAACTTTTCGCCCGAAGAGCTGCGCAATCCGAACCTCATCAAAAAGATCGAATGGGAGCTGGATCGTTTCAATCTGCCCGCCAGCCGCCTGAATGTCGAGATACTCGAGACCGTCGTCGCCTTGTCGCCGGACGATATCATAGTGCGAAACATCGCCGGGCTATCGCGCATCGGCTGCCAAATCGACCTTGACGATTTCGGCACAGGACACGCCTCGATCTCGTCCATCCGCAGGTTCGATGTGCAGCGGCTGAAAATCGACCGCTCCTTCGTGATGAAGGTCGACCGCGACCCCGAGCAGCAGCGCATGGTGTCGGCGATCCTCACCATGGCCGAGCAACTGGGACTGGCCACGCTGGCAGAGGGCGTCGAGACGGCGGGCGAGCATGCGATGTTGGCGCAGCTGGGTTGCGGCCATGTGCAGGGTTACGGCATCGGTAGGCCCGTTCCGCTAGATCAGACCGTCGATTGGGTCCAAGGCCACCTCGTCCGGCTCGAGGCACCGCCCACAATCGGGCGCCATTTCGGCTGATTGCCCATGAAACCGGTGGTGCAGGACGCGCAGGGCCGGGAATCCCCTTGACCTTTGGGGCCGCACTCTGTTGAACCCTCCCTTGACCCTCCGAGGCGCCCGGACCCGTTCCGCAGCCATGCTGCGGCGACCGGTATGCGCCCGAGACCAATGAAGTTGCGCGCGTTTCTGGCCGCGGCCTGTTTGGCTGGCCCGGCCTAAAGACCCCTAACAGATGAGTGGCTGCCCCGAATGGACGATCAAAACAAGAACCTAATCCTCGCCACCGCGCTAAGTTTCGTCGTGATCATGCTGTGGTTCGTCCTGTTCCCGGCCCCCGAGACCCCGAGCGAGCCACCGACCGAGGTTGCATCCCAGCCCGCAGAAGGCGTCATCACACCCGGGGTCGCCACTACGCCGGGCGCCATAGAGGGCGACGCAGGCAGCACGCCGACGCAGGATACCGGTGCGCCCCAGCCTGCCGATGCACCGCGCATCGCCATCGACACGCCCAGCCTGAAAGGCAGCATTTCGTTGCAGGGCGGGCGCATCGACCAGCTATCGCTCAAGAACTATCGCGAGACGATCGATCCGAACTCGCCCATCGTCGACCTTTTGTCACCGGTCGGTAGCGACGCGCCCTATTACGCGCTGTTCGGCTGGGCCCCCGGCGGCGGCCTGGCGCCCGACCTTGTACCGGGTGCGAACACGATCTGGCAGGCTGACGACACTGCGACCCTGACGCCCGAGACGCCGATCACTCTGACATGGGATAACGGTGCCGGCCTCGCCTTCACGCGGACGATCTCGGTCGATGACAAATTCATGTTCAACGTCGAGCAGGCGGTGCAGAATACAGGCGACGCCACAGTGTCGCTGGCCCCCTACGGAATTCTCGCGCGCCATGGTCTGCCAAAAGATCTGAAGAATTTCTTCATCCTGCACGAGGGCGGCATCCGCATGGCGGACGGCGAGTTGACCGAAACCGACTACGACGATTTCGACCCGATCAACGGCGTCAAGACCATCGCCGTCGAAAAAGACGGCTGGACCGGCCTGACCGATCAGTACTGGATGACCACGCTGATCCCGCGCGATACCGGCGGCTTTAACGTCACGACCCTGCAAGACGGGCGGCGCGACATCTATCAGACTACCGCGCGAATGCCGACGCAGACGGTCGCACCCGGCGCCAGCGCTTCGACCCGGCTCGAGGTTTTTGCCGGGGCCAAGGAATGGAAAACGATTCGCCACTATCAAAACGATGACGGCGTTGATCGTTTCGTCGATTCTATTGACTGGGGCTGGTTCTTTTTCCTGACCAAGCCGATCTTTGCGGTGCTGCATTACCTTAACAACATGATCGGCAACATGGGCTGGGCGATCATCGGCCTGACCCTGCTGATCAAGGCGCTGCTGCTGCCGTTGGCCTATAAATCCTACGTCTCGATGGCCAAGATGAAAGAGCTGCAGCCGCAGATGGAAAAGCTCAAGGAAGAGGCCGACGGCGACAAGCAAAAACTGCAAAAGTCGATGATGGAGCTCTACAAGAAGCAAAAGGTGAACCCGGCCTCGGGCTGCCTGCCAATCATTCTGCAAATCCCGATCTTCTTTTCGCTCTACAAGGTGATTTTCGTCACGCTCGAGTTGCGCCATGCGCCTTGGATCGGCTGGATCCATGACCTCAGCGCGCCGGATCCGTCGTCGATCCTGAACCTCTTTGGCCTCCTGCCCTTCGACGCGCCCGGCCCCGAATCGGCGCTTGCCATCATATCGCTGGGCGTGCTGCCGATCCTGCTGGGCGTCTCGATGTGGCTGCAACAAAAGCTGAACCCGACTCCGGCGGATGCGACGCAGAAAATGATCTTTGCCTGGATGCCGTGGGTCTTCATGTTCATGTTGGGCCAGTTTGCCAGCGGGCTCGTGGTCTACTGGATCGCGAACAACACGATTACCTTTACCCAGCAATACGCGATCATGCGCAGCCAAGGGTACAAGCCAGACGTCTTTGGCAACATCCTCGATGGCTTCAAGCGTAAGCCGAAAAAGGATGCCCCGGCCAAGAGCGACAAGTTATGACACGCATCGCCGCGCTTTGGCGGCACCCGATCAAAGGGCATGGCCGCGAAGCGCTGGAGCGGACCCAGCTGAGCGAAGGCTGCACTATGCCTTGGGATCGCCGCTGGGCCGTCGCCCACGAAGAGGCTAAGGCAGATGCCGATGGCAGCGCATGGGCGGTGTGCCACAACTTCTCACGCGCTGCGAAAGCACCGCAACTTATGGCGATTAGCACCGTCTCAGACGAGGCGGCGGGCAGTGTCACACTCAGCCATCCGCAGCGGCCCGACCTCACGTTCGATCCTGACACCCAAGAGGCGTCGTTCATCGAGTGGGTGCGCCCGCTGATGCCGGAAAATCGCGCGCAATCGGCGCGTATCATCCGCGTCCCGGGACGCGGCATGACCGACTCGGCATTTCCGTCGATCAGCATTGTGAATCTCGCCTCTCATCGTGATCTGGCGACAAGGATGGGGCAGGATATCAGCCCCGAGCGCTGGCGCGGTAACATCCATCTGGACGGGCAGGAGCCTTGGGCCGAGCGCGACTGGATCGGCAAGACATTGCGCATCGGCACCGCGGAGCTGGAAGTGCGCGAGCATATCGTGCGCTGCCTCGCCACTACAGCAAATCCGGAAACCGGCGAGCGGGACGCAGACATCTTGGGCGCGCTCGACACGCAATTCAGCCATCAGGAATTCGCCGTCTATGCCGTTGTCACGCGCAGCGGCGAGGTCAGCGTCGGCGACGCCGCCGAGGTGCTGTGATGGACGTCCTGCCTTTTCCTTTGGCCGACGAACCGGACGCCGAAGCATCCGAGCGGGGCCGCATTCTGTTCGCCGGTGAAACGGATTTCCTGAAAGGCGTCGTCGCCATGTCGGGCCTGCCCGAGGCGGACCGGATCGAGGTCTGCTTTGCTGGTCGCTCCAACGTGGGCAAATCGACGCTGATCAATGCGCTGACCGGCCGCAAGGCGCTGGCGCGCGCATCCAACACGCCGGGCCGCACGCAGGAAGTGAACTTTTTCACCCTTGCGGACAGTCATTACCTCGTCGACCTGCCCGGCTATGGCTATGCCAACGCGCCGCTGCCGGTGGTCGAGAAATGGCAGGCGCTGCTCAAACGCTATCTGCAAGGGCGTCAAAACCTGCGCCGCGCGTTTGTGCTGGTCGACACGCGCCACGGGATCAAGCCGGTGGATCATGAGATCATGAGCCTGCTGGACAGTGCTGCCGTCACCTTTCAGGTCGTGCTGACCAAGGCAGACAAGCTGCGCGGTACGGCGCTGGACGATATCCTCGCGCAGGTGCGCGGGCAACTCGCGCGCCACCCCGCCGCCTTTCCTGAGATGATCCTGACCTCCAGCGAAAAGAGCGAGGGCATCGCGACTTTGCGCGCGACGATCGCCGATCTGGTCTGACCCTTGCAAGCCGCCGCGCCCTCGCGGATAAATGGCGGGAACAGGGGTAACAGATGAAGCAACGTGACATGAACCGTGA